>NZ_DBNG01000011.1:70577-70982 GCF_002299105.1 Methylophaga sp. UBA678 | reverse complement strand
GAAGGCACGCTCCGGTCTGTCTGTATTCGCAGGTGTTCGTGAGCGTACTCGTGAAGGTAACGACTTCTATCATGAAATGACAGATTCAAACGTTATCGACAAAGTATCACTGGTATATGGTCAGATGAATGAGCCACCTGGTAACCGTCTACGTGTTGCGTTGACTGGTCTGACCATGGCCGAATACTTCCGTGATGAAGGTCGTGACGTACTGTTCTTCGTTGATAACATCTACCGTTACACATTGGCCGGTACTGAGGTATCAGCGCTGTTAGGTCGTATGCCTTCTGCAGTAGGTTACCAACCGACACTGGCTGAAGAAATGGGTGTTCTGCAAGAACGTATCACGTCAACTAAGACAGGTTCTATCACATCTATCCAAGCGGTATACGTACCTGCGGATGA
>NZ_DBNG01000011.1:0-70280 GCF_002299105.1 Methylophaga sp. UBA678 | reverse complement strand
GCGGTATACGTACCTGCGGATGACTTGACTGACCCATCACCTGCTACTACCTTCGCTCACTTAGACGCGACAGTTGTATTATCACGTTCAATTGCTGAATTAGGTATCTACCCAGCGATTGACCCGTTAGATTCAACTTCACGTCAGCTTGATCCATTAGTGGTTGGTAACGAGCACTATGAAGTAGCACGTGGCGTTCAAGGTACATTGCAACGTTATAAAGAACTGAAAGACATCATCGCGATCTTGGGTATGGACGAACTGTCAGAAGAAGACAAACTGACTGTATCTCGTGCTCGTAAGATTCAGCGTTTCTTGTCACAACCGTTCTTCGTAGCAGAAGTCTTTACTGGTGCACCTGGTAAATACGTCTCTCTGAAAGACACGATTGCTGGCTTCCAAGGCATTCTGAATGGCGACTACGATTCACTACCAGAACAAGCGTTCTACATGGTAGGTAGCATCGAAGAAGCTGTCGAGAAAGCTAAGAAGTACTAATCCCCTGGGAGGTAAACATGGCTATGACTATCCATGTTGATATCGTAAGCGCAGAGAATCAGATCTTTTCAGGTCTGGCACAAGCTGTCTTTGCATCAGCTGTGTTGGGTGAAGTGGGTATTTACCCACGTCACACACCTATGCTGACTCGCCTTAAACCAGGTGAAGTTCGTGTCTTGAAAGAGAACGGCGAAGAAGAGCAGTACTACGTTTCTGGCGGCATGCTGGAAGTCCAACCACACGTTGTTACTGTGTTGGCTGACTCCGCATTACGTGCGGCTGACGTTGATGAAGCGGCTGCATTACAAGCGAAAGCGGATGCAGAAAAAGCGATCAATGATGGCTCAGCGAAACGTGACTTTGCAGAAGCTCAGAAAGAACTGGCTGAAGCAATGGCGCAACTGCGTGCAATCGAGCGACTAAGATCGAACAGTAAAGGACGCTAGTCTTTCACTGCAAAAAAATAAAAAAGGCTGTCCTCGTGACGGCCTTTTTTTTATCTATTGTCTGCTAAACTTAACCCATTATTACCAATACGGAATACCCTATGAGCCTGAGCATTATCATCCTCGCTGCCGGTAAAGGCACACGCATGAAATCAGCAAAACCCAAAGTCATGCACACATTGGCCAACAAACCTTTACTGCAACACGTGATTGATACCGCTAAACAACTCAATCCCAGTCAACTAGCCGTTGTGTGTGGCAGTGGTGCAGATGAGGTCATGCCTTATCTTGAACAGCAAGGTATCGATACGGCCATGCAGTTAGAGCAAAAAGGGACAGGCCATGCTGTTGAACAGGCCAAGGCTTTTTATCAGGAGAGTGATCAGGTTTTAGTCTTATACGGCGATGTACCACTAATAGAGCAGGGAACGCTGGAAGCTTTAATAAATGAAGGTGATGCCAATACACTCAAAGTGCTAACCACGGTATTAGATGACCCAACAGGTTATGGCCGTATCGTACGTGATGTCACTGGCCGTATGCTGATGATCACCGAAGAAAAAGATGCTAACGAAGAAACGCGTGAAATCAACGAAGTGAACACCGGCATCATGTGTATTCCAGCTAAATGGTTAAACACAGCCTTATCACAGCTCGATAATAATAATGCTCAAGGCGAATACTACCTAACTGATCTGATTGCTAAAGCCGTTGAAGAAGGCATGGAGATAGACTCGATCACCTGTGAAGATGATCAGGAAGTCGCTGGGGTTAATAACCGCGTGCAATTGGCCGAGTTGGAAAGCTACTACCAGCAGAAAGAAGCGACTGAATTAATGATGGCTGGCGTCACTATGCGTGATCCGGCTCGTGTAGATATTCGTGGTGAGCTAACAGTTGGACAAGATATTACCGTTGATGTGAATGTGATTTTTGAGGGTAATAATACGCTGGCAAATGATGTCACCATCGGTGCCAACTGCATCATCATCAATAGCATTATTCATGAAGGTGCTGAAATCCTGCCAAATAGCATCATTGAAAATGCCGAAGTAGGTGCTAACTGTTCGGTAGGTCCTTATGCCCGTTTACGTCCGGGTACCAATTTAGCTGCCAAAGCCAAAGTGGGTAACTTTGTAGAAGTGAAAAATGCGAATATCGGATTAGGTTCTAAAATCAATCATTTAAGCTATATTGGAGATACCGATATGGGGGCCGATGTGAATATTGGTGCCGGTACTATTACTTGTAACTATGATGGTGCGAATAAACATCGTACAGTGATTGGGGATCGGGTGTTTGTGGGGTCGGATACCCAGCTAGTGGCGCCTGTTACTGTTGAGGATGGGGCGACTATTGGCGCTGGGTCTACTATTCGGAAGGATGCACCTTCGGAGGCGTTAACTTTGACGGTGTCTAAGCAGAAGACGGTTAGTGGGTGGCAGAGGCCGGTAAAAAAATGAGATATTTTATACGGATAGACACATCGAAGTAAGATGGCTAAGAAGCGAGATGACAAAGAAGAGTTTTATGACTTAGTTCATCGAGAATACATAAATCTCCATAAGACGGGAAAGTGTACAAAAATAAGAGATTTATTCAGACAGGCCAAAGACTCGTATGAACAGAAATATATTTTTTCTTTGCTAACGAATAATGACTTTGGAGTATCTAAGTACATAAAAAGCAAGGATGTTTTTTCTATTAATAAAGAAAAACTAGATCAAAATATAGAAACGAACATATCCCACTTAGCAAAAATCTATACTCATTACCAACACCTAGACCTCAGTATCGATATTTCAAGTGGTGGCAAGTATGGATACATGTATGTTCTAGACAACCCTGGAATGCCAGGCTTAGTTAAGATTGGATACACGTGTAACTCTGCTTTTGATCGAGCAAAACAACTCTCATCAACTTCCGTCCCCTTCGCATTCAGAGTTAGATATTTAGCCAGAGTTAGAAAGCCTGAAAAAGTAGAGAGTGAAGTTCATGAGCTTTTGTTTGATAAGCGAGTGAATAATGCTCGAGAGTTTTTTCAAGTTTCACTCGACGAAGCCATCGAGGCTATAGAGAATACTGCAACTTACTTAAAGAAACAGGATAGTAGTCAAAGATTCTAGGGAGGTTGGTTGGGAAAAGCTCTGAAACCTAATGGTAAGTTACCTCTCTAACTTCACACGCTGCCGCGGGGCATTCATTTATTTTGCCTGCCCAAAATAAACGAACCAAACAAAAGGGCACCCGATATTGCCTTTGATCCAAAAATTAACCTTGCTTGATGGCGTGGTCGAAAACTCGCTGCGCTCAAACACTCGACCACTTAATCCATCAACCAAGCCTAATTTTTGGCGGCAATAGACGGGACGAAAAGTGATCCCTAATTCCCCGTTTGTGCTGACGAGGAATGACATTTATTCAGGTCTGAGGAGGCTAGTGTTTGATTCGTGGCATCCATGCCACTCACCCTTCGGGCGCCTCCGGCGTCCAAATCTGTTCCAGACAAATTTGTGAGCGCAGCGAGTTTTAACCAGACGCCAGACAAAGTGAGCAACGCAGTGGAGCTGTAGACCAGCACGGTGGGGTGCCCTAGGGTTGTTAGGGAAATGGGCATGCACAAAATCGTCTGGAACGATTTTGAATTGCGAAGCAACCTGCTTGCAGGTGAGCCATATGGATGTGGCGAATATTTCCCTGACTCGCCATCACGGCGAAATAATGACAGCATAAACTCTGGTAGGTTGGGTAGAGGAACGAAACCCAACATATATCAAGACTCAGGATTTGTTGGGTTTCACAGGTTCAACCCAACCTACATTTAAAATTGGCACACATTTCTCTGATTCGTCATCAAGACCAAATAATGGCAATATTAAAAGAGCAATTTCTGTCAGGCTTCACTTCTTAAATACAACGATACTGTCTCTCGAATTGAGGGGATGGGTAAATCATGAGCAAGTATGAAAATAGAATGATGAAGGTGTGTGAGTATATTCAGTCACACCTTGATGATGATTTATCCGTCGATTCGCTGAGCCAGATTGCACATTTTTCGAGATATCACTTTCATCGTCAGTTTGCTGACTTTGTCGGCATTAATGTCGCTAGATACATTCAGATTTCACGATTAAAGCGTGCGGCTTATCAGTTAGTGTTTGAACCCAGGTTACGTGTGATTGATATCGCCTTACAAGCCGGTTTTGAGAGTCCAGAGTCATTTTCACGTGCATTCAAAAACTACTGTCAGCAGAGTCCTTCTCAATTCAAACAAATGCCCAAGTGGGATATTTGGAATGAACTTAATAAGTTAACAAGAGTTGAGAGGTCAATGATAATGAATGTAGAAATTGTAGAGTTTGAGGAAACAAAAGTAGCAGTATTAGAACACCGTGGTTCACCGAATGTGCTGAATGATTCCATTAGTAAATTTATTGATTGGCGTAAGCAAAGTGGTTTATCACCAGTCAAAACCAGTGATATCTATGGTGTGCCATATAACGATCCCAATGTTGTCAGTGCTGATGAGTTTGAGTTTGACCTATGTGGTTCAGTCCTGGCTGATATTCCAGAAAATGAACAAGGTCTAATAACAAAAACGATTCCGGCTGGGCGATGTGCCAGAGTAAGACATTTTGGATCACGGGATGATATTGATACGCCGATTTATTATCTTTATGGTCAGTGGTTACCGAAAACAGATGAAGAGCTACGTGATTTCCCAGTGTTTTTTCACTATATCAATATGTTCCCAGAAGTGGATGAGCATGAGTTAATTACGGATATTTATTTGCCTTTGAAATAAAGGCGTTTTTAGTGGTCAGAGGCGGGGGAGAAAAGCGATCCAACTTTCCCCGTCTGTGCTGACGAGTAGCGGAAGTTTATCTGGATCATGATTGGTCAGTGTTTGATTCGTGGCATCCATGCCACTCATAGCTGGTTTTATCAAGCGCATAATCTTAAGCAAAGTTCTGTTTTCCATCATTTAATGTGACTCCGTGAGAGTTCAAACCACCTTAGAGTCAGACATAAGCGGCTTTGTCAGGCTGACTTAAAAATGTCATCTGCCTGTCACTCTGTTGTCACATATTCTGCTTAGCATTCAATCAACATTTGTAATGTATGGCCCTTATATATAGGGAAAGGTAATGTTGATGCAGGCGACACAAAATAAAGATCCCATCCTCAAGATTGAACATTTAGGTATTCGCTACAAAAATAATGTGGTGGCACTGGAAGACACGTCATTGTCGTTTTTCAATGGTGAGTTTGTGGTTTTATTGGGACTTTCTGGTGCCGGAAAGTCATCATTATTACGCTCACTTAATCATCTTGTGAAACCCTCTTCCGGTAGGGTTATCTCAGCCAGTTTGGGGGATTTAAGCTCTGAAAAGCGCTTACGCAAGCATCGCCAGAAAACAGCGATGATCTTCCAACAGCATCAGCTCATCCTCAGACAAACCGTACTGCAAAATGTACTGACGGGTAGACTGGCTAATCATCATTTTCTTCGTAGTTTGCTGCCATTACCAAAATCAGATTTAGATATTGCTCTCCAATGTCTGGAAAGGGTCGGCTTGGCAGATAAAGCCATGACGCGAGTAGATCAATTATCGGGTGGTCAACAGCAAAGAGTAGGTATTGCCAGAGCTTTAGCCCAGCAACCGGATATGATTATCGCCGATGAGCCCATCGCGAGCTTAGATCCCTCAACAGCACAAAAAATCCTCGAATTACTAAAACGTGTATGCCAAGAAGACAGTATTGCCGCTGTTGTGTCCTTGCACCAGCTGGAATTTGCCCGACAGTTTGCTGACAGGATTGTCGGACTGGCAAATGCACACGTTGTATTTGATGCTCATCCTGATCAACTTGATGAGGCGCAATTATCCCGAATTTACTCCAGTAAAAAGTCTGAATCTCTTATAGAAAAAGAGGATGCGTTGGAGTCGCGTCCGTTTGTTAACCTCACTTCAACCTGATGGAGAATAACTCATGAAACTGATCAAAAAACTCGCCCTGGCGGCAAGTATGTTGCTGACGGCAACCACCACGACTTTCGCTGCAGATGCCGATCCTGACATGCTCAAAGTGGCTTTGTTGCCAGATGAGAATGCGTCACAAATTATTAAACGGAATCAACCACTAAAAGATTATCTAGAAGAAAAACTAGGTAAAAAGATCAAGCTGATTGTTACGACCGATTATTCTTCTATGATTGAAGCGATGCGCTTTGGTCGCATTGACTTGGCTTACTTCGGCCCGCTGTCTTATGTGTTAGCAAAATCTAAAAGTGATATAGAGCCTTTTGCCGCCATGGTAAAAAACGGTAAACCGACTTATCGTTCTGTCATTATTGCCAACGCTAATGCTGGTATTGAAAGCTTTGAAGATATTGAAGGTAAAAAAATGGCTTATGGTGACCAGGCATCCACATCAAGTCATCTGATTCCAAAATCTATCCTGCAGGAAAATGGTTTAACGGCTAAAACCAATTATGAGGAGCATTTTGTGGGGTCACACGATGCGGTGGCCGTGAATGTGGCAAATGGTAATGCTGATGCGGGTGGCCTTTCAGAAGTTATATTCAATTCACTGCTGAGCAGAGGCCTGATTGATAAAGCGGATATTAAGGTGATTGGTTACAGCAAAGATTACCCACAATACCCATGGGCTATGCGATCTAATCTTAATAATGATCTCAAACAGAAGATAAAAGTGACATTTATTAATCTCGATAATGCTGAAGTATTGAAAAGCTTCAAAGCAGAAGGTTTTGCAGCCGTGACAGACTCCGATTATGACGTTATTCGTGACATGGGCAGCTTGCTGAAAATTGATTTGGCAAAAATGTGATAAACAATGAGCGATAATACGAATACTTCACTAAGTAAGCAGCCGACTTATTCGGACATGCTGGTGCAATATCAGCAATCCTGGTTGAGAAAAGTTAAAAATGGTCTCATCCTGTTTGCGTTGATATTAGTCGCCTGTTGGTATGTCAACTTGCTTGATGTGGATACGCTTGCAAATGGTATCCCAGCTATTATGACATTGGCGGGGGAGTCATTCCCCCCCGATTTCAGTAACTTTTCCAGTTGGTTAAAACCTCTACTGGATACCTTAGCAATGAGTATTGCTGGTACAGCGATAGCGGTAATGTTGTCTGTATTTATTGCGTTTTTTGCTGCCAGAAATACCACGCCCCATCCAATCATTTACCAACTCGCCCGAATAATCCTGAATGCATTACGTTCGGTTCCAGAATTGATTATGGGCATTATTTTTGTGGCGGCAGTGGGCTTTGGTACTTTACCTGGTGTGCTAGCGCTGGGTCTGCACTCGGTGGGGATGGTCGGTAAGTTTTTTGCTGAAGCAATTGAACATGTCGATGAAGCACCTATTGAGGCAGCAGAAGCCAGTGGGGCTAGCCATATGCAAGTGCTTTATCACGCCGTCTTACCTCAGGTTATCTCACAGATGGTAGACATTTCTATCTATCGTTGGGAATACAACTTCCGAGCCTCCACGGTGATGGGAATGGTGGGGGCTGGTGGTATCGGCTTTGAATTAATGGGCTCGCTTAGAATTATGCAGTATCAAGAAGTGATGGCCATCATGATTGTTATTCTTGTCATGGTCACTCTGGTTGATGCTCTCAGCAGTTATCTTCGTAAATCGTTTAAGTAAGAGTAAATAATGAAACCACGCGTTGTGATCACACATAAAGTGCACCGAGAAACACTGAATTATCTTTCTGAGCATTGTGATGTTATTAGTAATCAGTCTGAGGCTTCTCTAAGCCAAGATGAGTTAATGAACCGAGTCTCCCAAGCAGACGGGATGATGGCTTTCATGCCAGACAAGGTAGACGAGTCATTTTTACGTGCTTGCCCAAATCTCAGAGTAATAGGCGCCGCACTAAAGGGCTATGACAACTTTGATGTAAAGGCCTGCCAGGACTCCGGGGTTTGGTTTACGGTGGTGCCGGATTTATTAACGGTACCGACGGCTGAACTGACCATCGCATTAATGACGGGGCTAATGCGTAATGTTCTAGCTGCTGACAGTTATGTTCGCAGCGGTCAGTTTTCGGGATGGCGTCCGACGTTTTACGGGATGGGAATCGCAGGTTCAACGGTGGGTATTATTGGTATGGGCGCTATTGGTAAAGCGATTACTGAAAGGCTGGCTGGTTGGGGCGCTGAGCTTCTTTACACGGATCAATCCAGACTCTCTGAAGATTATGAAACAGCCTTGGGCCTTGCCTTCGTTGAGCTTGAGGATTTGTTGAAACGTTCTGATGTCGTCATTCTGGCACTGGCCCTGAATGACGAGACATATCATCTAATAAGTAATGAACAGTTGAGCGTAATGAAGCAGGGGGCTTATGTGATTAACCCTTGTCGTGGTTCAGTTATTTCTGAACAGGCTGTGCTGGAAATGCTTAAATCGGGCCACCTTGGTGGTTATGCAGCTGATGTGTTTGAAATGGAAGACTGGGCTATTACTGAGCGGCCCAAACATATTGATCCGCAGTTGCTGGCTCAGCCTAATACATTATTCACCGCCCATATCGGTTCGGCCGTGAAAAGAGTAAGGCAAGAGATTGAGCTACGTGCAGCTGAAAATATTATTCAGGTATTGAGTGGGGAGCAACCTCAGGATGCAATCAATCTTATCGAGAAAAAGCCTTAACTATGTTAAACCCACAATGGCTTAAAACACTGAAAGTAGTGATTTCTGAGCAAGGTTTTCAGGCCGCTGCTGAAAGACTGTCAATTTCACAACCTACAGTTTCATTGCATGTTTCAAAACTGGAGCAACAACTGGGTGTGGCCCTTATTAAAAGGAACAGAAGTGCTTGCTATCCGACACAGTCTGCAAAGCGCCTTTTACCTTTTATTGATTCGATTTTAAAGTTAAATCAACAAGCGGTGGAAGCTATCAAAACGGACTCTATCAGAGTGGGGTCAAGTTCAAATATCGGCATATATATGTTACAGCCCTATGTGCGAAGTTATCTGGATAAGCCGGATTCGGCACAAATTAAACTAATGATTGATGACAACCCGACGATCGTTAATAAAATGGCAAATTTTGAGTTGGATGTTGCTGTGGTGGAGTGGTGGCAACCTATAGCTGGTTTTGTCGCCAAATTATGGCGCGTTGAACCACTGGTAATGATTACGTCACCCAAACATCCTATGGCAGAACTGGATGATATCAGCCTTGATCAACTGCAATATATCGACTTGATTGGTGGAGAAAAAGGCACCGGCACGGGAAGGATCTTGAGTGAAAAGTTCAACGGTAAACTAAAAGTACCAGGCGTTTCTATGCAGCTGGGCAGTACGGAAGCGGTTAAACAAGCTGTAAAAGAAAATCTCGGTGTGTCGTTGGTGTCTGCTTCCACCATTATCGATGAAGTAGGCAGGGGAACACTCGCTGCTGTGCCAATAGCAGGTGGCACGCTTAATAAGACGCTTCTTATTGTCCAAAGAGAAGAAACAGTGGCTGATGCGTCCTATCAGTCATTTATTCAGCATATAGGTGAATACCGCTAAGCGTTTACAAAAATGCGGTTGCTAAAATGTAATGAAGCCGGACTTAATTATCTTTAGTAGGTGTATAAATTGGGCTGGGGAAAGTCGCTATTTTGCCATCAAATTCGGTGATCTTGGCTAAACCTTTCTTGGTCACCGAATCAATTCTTAATACCGCATGCATCGGAATGTAGGTACGAGTCACATCAGCAAATTCGTCTTTGAGTTTTTCGTGACTGGGGTCTAATACCACTGAGGTGTGGGTGTCCCAGACAAAATCACCAATTTCGATAAAACCAAACAAGCCACCCTGGCTGAGTTCGCGGGCGTAAAGTTCGTAACGTTGGCCGGCTTGGATAAATTCAACACGGTATAAGAGTTCTTGTTTGCTCATGGGGTCTTTGTTTCGCTTTGTGGCTGCTATTTACGGATGTTAGTGGAACTGCTCGTTGCAGTCGGTTTAGGATTAAATGGGGGTGGAGGTGTCGTTTTCAAGCATTTGCTTGGGGCTAGGGGTGAAATCCTATAGATGATTTACTTTTTCACATCAGGCGCTGCCGCTGGGGCGTTCATTTTTTGCTTGGCCAAAAAACGAACCAAAAAAGGCCAGCCCAAGCTTGCCCTGCGGGTTCCCTGTGCTTCTCAATCAATTTGGAACACAATGAAAACTCGCTACGCTCAGACACTCATTGTGTTTTATCGCAAATTAATTTGCGATGCTCGGCAGCGCAAAGGGCGGTTAAACTCTTTCTGCAAAAGGTTATTTTCAAATCCCCCGTTTGTGCTGACGAGTAGCGGAGTTTTATCTGGATCATGATTGGTCAGTGTCTGACCGAAGGGAGTTTTGACTAATCACCAGATAAAGCGAGCAACGCAGTGGAGCCGCAGGCCAGCACGGTGGGGTGCCCTAGGGTTGTTAGGGAAATGGGCAAACATTTCCCTAACTCACCATCAAGGCGAAATTGACGAGCTTGGAGAGCGTATCCAGCCTAACGAGAACTACTCCGCTTCGGCCAATGTCATGGCTTGCAGATAATTTTCCAGTCCCATTTTGTCAATCAGGCCAAGCTGTTGTTCTAACCAGTGGGTGTGATCCAGCTCGGTATCTTCCAGCTGTTGTTTGAGCATTTTACGGGTTTCATAGTCTTTTTCGGCTTCGCAAAGAGCAATTCCATCACGCAGGTTTTTGACGACGGCGTATTCCAAGTCGAGGTCATTTTGTAGCATCTCTTTGACGGTGTGACCAACATGAAGTGGTTCGCGGTGTGTCAGGTCGGGCATGCCTTCCAGAAACAAAATGCGTTTGATCATTTGGTCGGCGTGTTCGGTTTCGTCCTGCATTTCGTGAGCGATGCGATTATAGAGGCGAGTCAGTCCCCAGTCTTCATACATACGTGAGTGAATGAAGTATTGATCCATAGCGGTCAGTTCGCCTGCGAGTAATGTATTGAGAAGTTCAATAACTTTTGGGCTGCCTTTCATATGCTGATCCTGTTTTGTATGTGCTAAAAACACGCTGTTTTTGATGTGCGTTTGTTGTCATTGTAATCAAACTAGTCAGACCATGCAGATCTGATTATGACGTTAACGTTGCCTTAACTTTTGTTGGGTTAAATTAGCCGTAAGAATTCCATCACTTCATCAGAGACTCATGAAAAAGATTAAATATGCCTTTCTCACAGCACTGTTATTGCCCACTGCGTTGTGGTTGATGGCCGATAATTTATGGCCAGCTCCGTTTACTTACTTTTCGTTTAGGGCTGTATTTGTTCAATACAGTGGTGTCATCGCCATAGCCGTAATGAGTATCGCGATGTTGTTGGCATTGAGACCAAAGATTGTTGAGCCTTTTTTTCATGGTCTGGACAAGATGTACCGTTTGCATAAATGGCTGGGTATCAGTGCGCTGGTATTTGCGGTATCACATTGGTGGTTTGCAAAAGGCACGAAATGGATGGTGGGCTGGGGTTGGCTAGTTAAACCTGAGCGTGGCCCCAGAGGCGCGCAGCCAGAGTTAGGTTTCTGGGAAGGCTTATTTCGTTCACAGCGTGGCTTAGCTGAGACTATTGGTGAGTGGGCTTTTTATGTTGCTGCTTTGTTGATTGTGCTGGCTTTAATTAAACGTTTTCCTTATCGCTTATTTGCTAAGACGCATAATTTATTAGCGATTACTTATCTGCTATTTGTTTTTCATGCAGTGATATTACTGCGATTCGAATATTGGTCTCAGCCTATAGGTTGGTTGATGGCCGTATTACTCCTAGGTGGGACTATCTCTGCAGTCTTGGTGTTGATGGGGCGAGTTGGTGCTAAGCGTAAAATAAGGGGCCATATTACTGAGCTGGAATATCACTCGGATATGCGAGTGATGGAAGTAACGGTAAAAATGGATAAAGGCTGGCCTGGGCATAATGCCGGACAGTTTGCTTTTGCGATGTCAGATAAAAAAGAAGGTGCTCATCCCTACACTATCGCTTCAGCCTGGAATCCGGACACGCGTTTGATTCGTTTTGTGATTAAAGAGCTGGGTGATCATACGGCACGATTAAAGCAACGTTTGTCAGTGAGTATGCCGGTCATGATGGAAGGACCCTATGGTGAGTTTAACTTTACGGATGATAAGCCAAGACAGATCTGGATTGGTGCGGGAATCGGCGTCACGCCATTTATTGCTCGCATGAAACGTTTAGCGGATGAGAGGGATGGTAAAATCATCGACTTTTTTCATCCCACGTCACAGATTAATGATGTCGTCAGACAAAAGTTATCCGCTGATGTAGAAGCCTCAAACGTCACGCTACACTTAATGGTGGATGATGAAGATGGCCACCTCGATGCAGAACGAATTCGTGCAGCTGTTCCAGACTGGCAAGAGGCCAGTATCTGGTTTTGTGGGCCATCAGCCTTTGGTGAAGCCTTACGCAAGGACTTCATTCAGCATGGATTACACCCTGATCAGTTTCATCAGGAGTTATTTAAACTGCGATAGATGGATTAGTCATCGGCATGAAGCATTCGTTACGATACAATGCCAAGCTCACCCGCCAGTTACACTAGCAAAGAGGAGTTCGCATGCTTCGTCTGTACAAAATCGCAAAAGGTCTAATCAAAGAAATTCCGGTTGAGGGAGAGATTTCTGCCGCGCAATTGCGAGAGGCTGATTGGATTGATGCGCTTGAACCAGATGATGACGAACGGGCGTTACTGGGTACCTTGTTTAGTGATGAAGTGCCTGATGTGGATGATGTCGAAGAAATCGAAGCGTCAGCACGCTGTTTTACGGATCAGGACGGTTTGCATGTGCATTCATTATTTCTGGGGTATTCAGAAGGGCGACATCACACGGTTTCTGTTGCCTTCATCCTGCAAGAAGATCGCTTGGTGGCGATTCGAGATGGTGAGCTGAGTGACTTCCGTTTGCTGCGTATGCGTGCCCGCCGTGGGCAAATCAGCTGCAAAACACCACGTGAGTTACTCATCACCTTGATGGAACAAAAGGTCGAAAACCATGCGGATAATCTGGAAGATATCCATCGTGAACTGGAACGAGTCAGCCATTTAGTTTTGGAAGATGAAGCGGCTGATTTGGAAGATTGCATCAGCCAGTTGGCCAGGCTGGAAGACAGTAACGGAAAGATTCGTCTGTGTTTGATGGATACGCAGCGTGATATTTCCTTTCTGCTCAGAAATCTACGTGAGGCGACTGAGTCACGTGAAACTTTATATGAGATCCTGCGAGATCTGGAAACGTTGATGTCTCACACCACCTTCCTGTTCGATAAAATCAACTTCCTGATGGACTCGACACAGGGCTTTATCAATATTCAACAAGCCCAGATCATTAAAACCTTCTCGATTGCCGCCGTCGTGTTTTTACCACCCACATTGGTGGCGAGTATTTACGGTATGAACTTCCACGTCATGCCAGAGCTGGATTGGGAATTCGGCTACCCTATGGCAATCGGTTTAATGGTAGCTGCCGGTATGGCGCCTTATTTCTACTTTAAACGCAAAGGTTGGTTGTAATTGAATCCAAGCTGAGCAGCCAATTATGACTATCTCTATAGCGTGTTGTTGGTTGAGATAATCTAGGTTAATTACTCAGCCCAGTTAATAGGTTATGGTCTAGCTGTTTAACGCATTCACCATTATCTTGTGACGTTCACTGCCACAATGATGATGTCTATCAGTTCCACATCCTAGGGCAGCGACTTGATTGATTCTTACGATTTTCTTAAGGAAATCCTTAACTCACTTACCGAACATATTGTCGTCATTAATAACCAGGGCGAGATTGTTTTTGTCAACCAAAGTTGGTGTACTTTCGCCAGCGATAATGAATCGACGATAGAAGACTGGTGTGGCATTAATTACATCAAGGAGTGTGAAAAAGCTGCCAGTATGGGGGATGAAATCGGTGAGGCTGTTGGAGTCGGTATTAAAGACGTTATCGCTGATAGACAACACTCCTTTTATTACGAATATCCCTGTCACAGTCCTGAAGAACAGCGTTGGTTTATGATGAGAGTCTTGCCGCTTGATGTGAAAGTGGGGGCTCACTTCATAGTAAGTCACCAGAATATCACTGAACGTAAGGTGGCTGAGGAGCGTGTACGAGAGCTGTCCCGTATTGATGGATTAACGCAAATTGCCAATAGACGCCATTTTGATGTCTTTCTCAAACGAGAGTGGCGACGCTGTCATCGTCTGACATTGCCTTTTTCCATGGCTGTTTTGGATATTGATCACTTTAAACTTTTAAATGATACGTATGTACATCAGGTGGGGGATGAAGCCTTAGTTCAAGTCGCTCGCGTATTGAAGAATTTTGTAAAAAGACCCAGTGATTTGTGTGCTCGTTATGGTGGTGAAGAGTTTGCTTTGCTTTGATTTGGGGTGGGTTGGTGGCTTTAGAAGCAGAAGCTATGGCGAACGAGCTACTTGAGCGAGTGGAAAAGCTTGCTATCCCCAATAAAAACGCACCGACAAAACCCATATTAACTTGCAGTATTGGTGTGGTGACTGTCTATCCTGAGTCCAATGATGAAATGTGGATATTCGGTGAAGCAGATGACTTGCTGTATCAAGCGAAAGAGCAAGGCCGGAATCGTGTTATAGGAGTTGACGTTACTATGAATAAGGCTAAATGAACTTGTATGGCGAGCATTCGACCTAACTCTAAGTTTGTAGAGTATTAAATAAAGAGACCTGACAGGTAGCACTACCTGCCAGGTCATAAAGATTGCTCTCTAACGTTGTGCTAGGTCGAAACGATCTAGTGTCATTACCTTGACCCAGGCTGCAACAAAGTCATCCACGAATTTTTGTTCGTTGCCATTCGCCGCATAGACTTCGGCAATTGCTCTGAGCTCAGCGTTTGAGCCGAATGCTAGGTCAACAGGTGTTGCAGTCCATTTCTGCTGACCAGAGTCACGATCGACTCCTTTATAGAGACCTGCTTCATCAGCTTTGACCCACTTAGTCGACATGTCCAGTAAATTCACAAAAAAGTCATTGCTTAGCGTGCCGGCCTTGTCAGTAAAAACACCATGTGAAATACCGTTGGTGTTGGCATCAAGTGCACGCATGCCTCCCACTAAAACGGTCATTTCTGGTACAGACAAACTGAGATAGTTAGCCCGTTCAACCAGCATTTCAGTGGGTGAACGACTATTATCAGAGCTGAAATAGTTCCGGAAACCATCCGCTGTCGGTTCAAGTACGTTGAATGATGCGATATCAGTTTGTTCCTGAAGGGCATCCACGCGTCCTGGTTTGAACGGCACATCGATTTTATAACCTGCATTCTGTGCGGCTTTTTCTAGTCCTGCCGCTCCAGCGAGCACAATAACGTCAGCAAGTGACACTTTTCTTTCAGCTGAGTTGGTATTGAAATTCTGCTGAATGCCTTCCAGCACAGTCAGTACCTCCGCTAGCTCTTCCGGACTGTTGGCTGGCCAATCTTTTTGTGGCGCTAGCCGAACACGAGCACCGTTAGCGCCACCACGCATGTCCGTACCACGGAAGCTGGCAGCGGAAGCCCAAGCGGTTCTGATCAGCTTAGGAACACTGATACCTGAGTCGAGGACTTGTGCTTTGATTTGGTCTATATCCTTATCGTTAATCAAAGGATGATTAAGTTCAGGTAGTGGGTCTTGCCAAATCAGTTTTTCATGTGGGACGTCTGCACCTAGATAACGGGCATAAGGACCCATGTCTCTATGGGTCAACTTGAACCAAGCTTTAGCAAAAGCCAAATCAAACTCTTCGGGATTGGCCAAGAAGCGTTCGGAAATTTCACGATATTTGGGATCTTTCTTCAGCGCGATATCCGTCGTGAACATAATAGGAGCATGACGTTTCCCAGAGATATGGGCATCAGGGACGAATTTCACTTCATCGGCGTTTTTAGGAATCCACTGAGTGGCACCGGCTGGGCTTTTTGTTGTCACCCAATCCATATTTAACAGGTTCTGCAGATAGTTAATGCTCCAGGCCGTCGGAGTAATCGTCCATGCGCCCTCCAAGCCGCTAGTGACAGTATCTGCGCCTTTACCTGTGCCACATTTGTTAATCCAACCCATGCCTTGCTGTTCAACCTCTGCTGTGGCGGGTTCTGCACCGACACATTCTTCCGGATTGTGTGCTCCGTGGGCTTTACCAAAAGTATGACCACCAGCAATCAAGGCAACGGTTTCTTCATCATTCATCGCCATACGACCGAAAGTGGTGCGGATATCATCAGCCGCTGAAATGGGATCGTGATTACCTCCTGGACCTTCTGGATTAACGTAAATCAGACCCATCTGTACGGCTGCAAGAGGTTTTTCTAGTTGTCTGTCACCATGATAACGTTTGGCATCGGATAGCCATTCTTTTTCCTCACCCCAATTAACCATTTCAGGCTCCCAGTCGTCTTCACGACCGCCAGCGAAACCAAATGTTTTGAAGCCCATAGATTCAAGCGCGACGTTGCCTGTCAGTACCATCAGATCCGCCCAAGAAATCTTGTTACCGTATTTCTGTTTGATAGGCCAGAGCAGACGGCGTGCCTTATCAAGGTTAACGTTGTCTGGCCAGCTGTTCAGTGGTTCAAACCGTTGTTGACCACCAGAAGCACCGCCTCGACCATCAAAGATTCGGTATACACCAGCACTGTGCCAAGCCATACGAATGAAGAATGGACCGTAATTACCATAATCAGCAGGCCACCAATCCTGTGAGGTTGTCAGCACTTTTCTAATGTCTGTTTTAACTGATTCTAGATCAAGAGAGTTAAAGGCCTTTGCATAGTTAAAATTTTCACCCATAGGGTTAGATTTTTCTGCATGTTGTCGGAGTGGCATCAAATTCAGTTGATCTGGCCACCAGAATGACGGTGTTTTAGGTTCACCAGCTGAAAATGCGCTGGTGCTGGATAGAGCAATCGCGATGGCGGTTGCTAAAGGTAGTGTTTTTTTCAGCATAATATTCTCCCTCCTGTTGTTTTTGTGGAGTGAGAATGAGTATCAATTGCTGATAATGATTAGTAAATTTGAATAATTCAAAGATAATGTTCAGTTATTTTGAATGATGTCTGTCAAGTACGGATTTAGACATGTCTATCAATTTTTCGATGCTGCTTAGACGAGTAAAATTGGGTCGCATGACAAAGGCTAATTGACGATGTGGACCGGGTTCATCTAGGTGCATAATGGCGAGATCCGGATAGTGTGATTTGAGTTGGTCAATCGCCATTTCTGGAACCAAAGTCGTGCCCATATTATTGGACACCAGTTGTAAAAGTGTATTGAGGCTGTTGGTGCGGAAACTTTGATTCACCGATTTAGATGAAACATGACAGGTATTGAGAATATGGTCTTTCAGACAGTGGCCATCCTCTAATAGCAAGAGCTGATTGAGGTTAAGCTTGTCACTAGTGATTTCTGTGAGTTGGGCATTAGATTCATTTTTGCGGTTAACCAAGAAAAAGTCTTCATCCCAAAAAGGCATCTCTAACAGACCTTCACAGGGAAACGGTAAGGCTAACAATGCGGTATCGAGCTCGCCTTGTTTTACTTTTTCTACCAGGATGTGTGATTGGTTCTCAAGAATATTAATTTGTGCCAGTGGGTAATGCTGCTTAATCAGCAATAGCAGCTTAGGTAAAATATAAGGTGTAATAGTAGGTATCACACCAATATTCAGCGGGTAGCTGAACAGGCTTTTTTGTGTTTGGGCAAAGTTCTGCAAATCTTCTGCTTGCAACATGATCGAGCGTGCTTGAAGTAACACTCTTTTGCCGATAGGGGTGATCAATACCTTTTTATTGTCACGCTCAAAAATTTGTAGTCCCAGTCGTTGTTCAAGTTCATGTAGTGCTGTACTCAATGCTGACGGACTGATATTGCATTGCTCCGCTGCCTTTTTAAAATGTAAGGTTTCCTCTACAGTGAGTGCATAGCGTAATTGTTTTAGAGATATCATCTTTATATTCAACATATTCAACAAAACTGGAAGGTAATGAATACGATAGCGATTTTTGGGTAACAAGCGAAGAGCTTAATTGTTAGACTTGCTACTCAATGAACAATCTGAGGTACGAATGTATACCGAGAATGATTTAGAGCAGGCCATAGAAAAAGGCATTTTTACCGCATCAGCTGTAGAGCAATTTCGGCAAGACAGGTTGCAAAGACGCAATACTCACTTCGCCGATGAAGAAGACTTCAAGCTAGTATCCAGTTTTAACGATATCTTTGTGTTGATGGCTTGCGCTTTGTTGCTGTTATCCACGGCTTGGGTGTTGCAAGCGATAAGTCCACCTCTAGCTGCGTTGGTTGTCGCTGTGTTGTCGTGGGGATTAGCTGAGTTTTTCGTATTGAAGCGAAAAATGGCCTTGCCCGGGATTTTCTTACTAGTCAGCTTTGTAGGCGGTATATTTGCTGCCGTTGTTTTAGCGCTGGGTTTGCCATCTGAAAATGGCTTTATGCTGGCGGGCTCGGTCGCAGCTGTTGCAGCATGGTGTCATTGGAAGCGCTTTAAAGTGCCGATCACTGTGGCTGCTGGCACAGCTTCAGCCGTGGTTTTTATCGTGTCACTGCTGGTCTCACTGTTCCCTTCACTAAAAAGTTATTTAAGCTGGTTAATGTTTGGCGGTGGCTTGGTGGTGTTTAGTGTCGCCATGCGTTGGGATGCAGCCGATCTAAAACGTGTGACGGGGAAGTCTGATGTGGCATTTTGGTTACATCTCACTGCAGCACCTTTAATAGTGCACCCCATCTTTTCCACTCTTGGCATATTTGATGGTCAACACAGTAGCTCCACATTGGCTTTGATTATGGGCTTATATGTATTGCTGACCTTAGTGTCGTTAGTGATTGATCGCCGTGCTTTTATGGTATCAGCGTTGATCTATGTGCTGGTGGCCTTAACCAAGTTATTAGATACCTATGGGCTGGCGGGCGACAGCTTTGCCTATGTCGGCGTGTTTATTGGCTTTTCTTTGCTGCTTCTATCAGGATTCTGGCACAAGGTACGCGCTCAGCTCGTGAGGTGTTTGCCTGCAGGCTGGCAAACGAAAGTTCCGGTTATCCAATGAATAATCAGGCTGGAAAATGAAGAAGTTTCTGTTATTTTTAGCAGTGTTTGTGCTGGTGCAGCAGTGGCATACTGTGAAAGACTTCTTTTATCCGCCGAAAGATTATGCTTATTTACCTGCCACCTACGTCACGATGTATTCCACGCAATGGTGTGGTTACTGTGCAAAAATGCGGGCATTTATGGAGCGAAGAAATATCGCTTATGATGATCTGGATATTGAAAAGTCAGCTCAGGCAAAACGTAATTTTGATGCTCTAGGCGGTGGTGGCGTACCTTTCTTAGTCGTCAATAAACACGTGGTGCGTGGCTACAATCCGAATCTTGTACTACACCATCTGGATGCTATCGAGGTGGAGTCGAGCCCTGTTCAGCACTAATGTTCTGGCATTGAGATTGCTACGTTATCATTGCACTTCAGGATGAGGACATAAGATGACGATTTCCAGCCAATCAGCACGTGACCTAACGGCAAATATTACCGCCCTGTCAGACAAATCGGTGGCTTTAATGCACCAACGCAGCATGTCTGATGAAGCTGTGACAACTTTTCAGAATATCTTACAAAAAGTACAAGAAATTCATGATCCCAAAGCCGCATTGAGGAGCTTGTCTGCTGAAGAGCTTGATGTGGTCAGACAAGCTCATAGCTTGGCTGAGTCCATTAATATTTCGGTGTTATCTGACGAAGGCGCAGCTAATCTATTGAATGCTCCAGGTCATACCAAGGATTTAAATAATGACGGCCTAACCACAATTGGTGAGGGTAATATGCTTACTTTCCCTCCGGACAATGCACCCGCTTCATTTAAAGCAGCTTGGGAAGAAGCCTCTGATGGGCTATCAACTATGGACATTCCAACTCACATGATCTTTGCCGTAGGGTTAGCAAATATTGGGCGTGAACCAGGTGACCCTAATTGGGTTAACCCTTATGCCAGCCCCGACTATGATTATGGTGCGGCGGTTTCAGAGATTATCGAAAGTGTGGAGTATCAATACAACCACAATATGATGTCTTTTGAGCAGTATCAGAAAAATATGAGTTTTTATAACACCTTAACTGAGGCGTTGGCTTAGGAATATGAAGGTTGGATGATTTAACAGCGTTTACTCGCCTTTTTTAACGTCGTCATTCCTGAGTTTTGTTTTGACATAAAACGCTAATTTCCGTAAATTATTACAAATAATAATCATTGTTATTTAGTTTACGGGGCATAAAATGAATCAAGCAAATAGTCAGGCTATTCGGCCAGGCTCATCTCTCCTATTGTTAAGCAGTCTGATTTTGGCAAGCTTGCCTGTTCATGCAGATGACAGCGTGGATCTTCCGCGAGTGGAAGTGACATCTAATCAATATAAAGAAAGTAATGGTTATATTGATCTGGAAAAGGAACCACAAGTGGGGAAAATGAGTGTCTCAGCAGAAAACACGCCTTTTTCTATTGCCACCATTTCAGATGACTTTATGGAAGATCTTGGGGCAAATTCCATACAAGATGCATTGGGCTATACCTCTGGTATTTATGTGGGGGGGAGTTTCGATACGCGTATTGATTCAGCAAAAGTTCGTGGCTTAGATCCTTCATCCTATGTTGATGGCTTACGGTATAACTATGGTTACTACAATACGGTGCGTATCCACCCTTATGCTCTTGAAAATATAGAAGTATTAAAAGGACCATCAGCAACACTGTATGGTCAAGGTGACTTGGGCGGTATTGTGAATATGAACTCAAAGATGCCTAAAGCTGAGCAGCAAGGCGAAGTTTGGGCTCAATATGGTTCGCATAATCGTAAACAATTGGGTGTTGATGTCACTGGCCCAGTGGATGAGGATGGTCAACTTCTGTATCGATTCGTAGGGATTACCCGCGATAGTGACACACAGGTTGATCACGTGAATGACGATAGCTTTTTGATTATGCCTTCTCTGACCTGGCGGATCAGTGACGATACAAATTTATCGGTGTTATTTACCAGACAGAAAACAGATAGTGTGGTGTCTACTCAGTTTTTACCTTCTGTCGGTACTTTATACGATGGCCCATTAGGTCATATCGATACTGATACCTTTGTTGGTGAGCCGGGATGGGACCGATACGATACCGAGATGACATCATTCACCACGATGTTTGACCATCGCTTTAATGATAGCTGGACATTTTCTGCGGTTGCTCGTTATTTAGAATCACAAAGCTGGACGCGCGAACATTGGGTTGATATTCCATCTATACCAGCCGCTGATGGCACGGTAAATCGTACTATTTACACCGTCGATAAAGAAGTACGAGCACTTAATTTTGATGCCAGATTGGAAGGTATGTTTGATGTAGGTATGACTAATCATACCTTCGTAGTTGGTGTTGATCGTCAAGAGGCTACCTACGAAGAAGATAACTACTTTTACGGTACTGGCTTAGGCGGCACCATTAATGTCTATAATCCTCAATACGGTAACTTACAAAGTGGTGTTATTTCATACTCAAACCCCGATGATAATCGTATTGAACAAACAGGGGTTTATGTCGCCGACTCAATGGAAATTGGTCCCGTAGTTATCTCTGCTGCATTACGTCATGATTGGGCAAAAAATATCTCTCTCGCCGAAACTGGTCCAGATACAGAAAGTAATGAGAAAGTGAATACTGGGCGGATTGGATTAATGTACCGTTTTGATAATGGTATTTCACCATATGCCAGTTACACCGAAGCCTTTGTCATGAACTTGGGCACAGATGGGGCTGGTGGCACACTAGAGCCAACGACAGGTGTGCAACGTGAGTACGGTGTCAAATATTTATCTGATGATCGTAGTTTAGCTATCACAGCAGCTTACTTTGATATTACCCAACAAAATCGTGTAGAGCAGGGTTCAACACCGGGGGGCGTTTCGCAAACGGGTGCTACAGTTGATGGTTGGGAAGTTCAGGCCAATAAACGCTGGGATAATTTCGAAACGCAGTTAGCCTACACGCAGCTCCACGCTGATGACGCGAACGGTAAACGTCTTGGCTCTGTAGCAGAACGGAATGCTTCGTGGTGGAATAAATTCTACATTGGCACTAATTGGCGTTTAGGTGCCGGTGTTCGCTATCTGGGTAGTAGAACTGGCTCAGGTGGCGCACCCTATATTCCATCGGAGATTTTGGTCGACGCAATGCTGGGGTACACATATCAAAACTGGGACTTTACAGTTAATGCCCAGAATGTGACTGACGAAGTCTATACAGCATGGTGTCGAGGGGCTGGACAAGATTGTGGTTATGCACAGCGTCGTAATATTACAGGTAATGTTCGTTACCACTTCTAATCAGTATTTCTTAGAATTAAAAAGGCTCCGAGAGGGGCCTTTTTTATGCAGATAAAACAGGTTTTAACACTTATATCGGTTAGAATAACCCTTTTGTTTATCTGGAAATATTATGAGTGATTTGCCGAATTGCCCTGCCTGTGGTTCTGAATATACCTATCAGGATCAAGATATTTTTGTCTGTCCTGAGTGTGCGCATGAGTGGCAGGAAGGTGAGAATAGTACAGCGGCTGATGAAGATGTTATTCGTGATTCAAACGGTAATGTCTTGGAGGATGGTGACACGGTTACGGTGATTAAAGATCTGAAAGTAAAAGGATCTTCGGCTGTGGTGAAGGTAGGTACCAAAGTCAAAAATATCCGTTTGGTCGGTGGTGATCACGATATCGATTGTAAAATTGATGGTATTGGCGCCATGAAACTCAAATCTGAGTTTGTTAAAAAAGCCTGATACTTTTCATAGCCTGCCATGTATAGATCTCATTAGCTCGCTCTTATTTAAGGGCATATTATTGCTATGTCAGCAGATGTGTTGCTGTTGAGATGGAAGTCATGTTTACCGTTTATATGTTCAGCATCGTGAGTTTGAAGTAGCAAATGAAAACACAAGTGAGCGGTTGGGCAGTAGTTCAAGAAGAGCCTTCAGGCTGTGGTATCGCTGCCTGTGCTAATTTAGCCCAGATAAGCTATGCCGAAGCCAAACAGCTAGCCAATTCATTGGGTATCTTTGCCGAGGATAAAACGCTTTGGTCCGAGACTTGCCATGTCAGGCAGTTACTCTCTGCATTGCATATCTCAGTCAGTGATAAGCAAACGACTTTTGTGTCATGGGACAGATTGCCTGATAGAGCGCTTATCGCTCTAAAGTGGCATAGGGAGCAAGGAAAGCCATTCTGGCATTGGGCGGTGTTTATGCGTGATGACGATAATGCTGTGGTCATTGATTCTGCCAGACGATTGAAATCACCTATCAGAACAGACTTTGGCCGAATGAAGCCAAAGTGGTTTATCGAGGTGAAATGATGGCAGATATCGTATTCATTTCGCATGGAGGTGGGCCTTTACCGCTATTAGGTGACCCTTCACATCAAGAGTTAGTTGAGACACTGACTACCCTCTCAACAAAGATAAAAAAACCAAAAGCGATTATTGTGATCAGTGCGCACTGGGAAGCAAATCATGTCCGCATCACACATCAAAAACAGCCTGGTTTGCTCTATGACTATTATGGTTTTCCTGAGGCTTCTTATACGTTTAAATACTCTTGTGATGGCGCACCTGAGTTAGCTGAACAGATAGTGAAAAAACTTAATGCCACCAATATAGCTGCGGAGCTTGAGGAAGAGCGGGGGCTGGATCATGGGGTGTTTGTGCCGCTAACCATTATGTATCCAGATGCAGATATTCCCTGTATTCAGCTTTCTTTAGTCAATGGGTTGGATCCTGAGCTTCATCTAAAGATCGGAGAAGTACTGACAGACACTCTGGCTGAAGATGTGCTTATTATTGGTTCGGGTTTTTCATTTCATAATATGCGCGCTTTTTTTAGCAAAGACGATCCGACTCATGCACAAATGAATCAGTCTTTTGAAGACTGGCTGGTTGAGACGTGCTCAAGTGCTAATATCAGCGAGCAAGATAGGAAGACGCGTTTGCAACACTGGGATGAAGCGCCTTACGCACGCTATTGTCACCCCAGAGAAGAACATCTGTTACCCCTTCATGTTTGTTATGGTGCTGCTGGGCGAGCTTGTGATGCTGTGTATTCTCTATCTATATTAAATAAACAGGCCAGTATGTACCTATGGTCTACACCTGGATATTGAGCCTCAATTGTGAGTGAGTGTTTACACTTTTAATACTTTTTTGATCTGAACCCAAAAAAGCAGGCGATGATAGCAATACTACAGGCGCCGATAACAACTCCATGCCAAGCATAATGTTGGTAAAGCAAAACTGAGAACCAGGACCCAAATGCACCACCGATAAAATAACAGGTCATATAGGCTGAAGTGAGTCTGTTGCGGATGTCAGGGTGTAAAGAATAAATTTTATTTTGATTGCTGACATGCACTAACTGTACAGCCAAATCCAACAGTAATACGCCAACTAGAAGCGCAATAAGTGAACTTGGCGCCTCAAAGAGCAGTAGCCAGCTAAACAGTAATACTGATAAACCTAAACGAGTACCAAGATCGCCTTTTCCGGCATCGGCTAATTTACCAGCCCATGACGCAGCAAATACACCTGCCACACCAACAAGACCAAACAAGCCGATAGTAGCGTCGCTATATTCATAGGGAGGCTCGGCTAATAGGAAGGCGAGGGGCGTCCAAAACATACTAAACAAGGCAAATGACAACATCCCCAAAATAGATCGATAACGAAGTATTGGTTCTTTGATAAACAGGCCCATAACAGAGCCTAATATCTGCTTGTAGCTCATATCGTTATTGTTATGGTAAGTCGGTAAATAACGAGCCAAAGCCAATGTTGTAATGAACATAGCAACAGCAGCAAACCAATAAATGAATCGCCAGCTACCCAAGCTGGATAAACCGCCCGCCACAACACGAGCCAACAATATGCCCAGCAAAAGTCCGCCCATGATTGTGCCAATGACTTTGCCTCGTTGCTGTTCTGAGGCCAGTGTGGCGCCCAGTGGCAATAATACTTGCGCGACAACAGAGCTAAGGCCTGTGATGGCTGTGCCGAGTAATAACCATGGCAAACTTCCAGCAAAGCCACTTATTAACAAACCAACGGTTGCGAATAGGCTCATGACAACAATAAGTTGACGGCGCTCTAGCCTGTCTGCCAACGGCACTAAAAACAACAAGCCTATGCCGTAACTCAGTTGAGCTGTGGTGACGATATTGCCGGCTAGGGAGTGACTTAGCCTGAATTCATTGGCTATTGTGTCGAGTAATGGTTGGGCGTAGTAATTACTTGCTACGGCAATGCCGGTGGCGGTTGCCATCAATAAAACTAAGCCTTGCGTTAATACGGTTTGTTGTTTTGTCATAAGGCATTTCAGAGAGTGAATTAGCCATACTATGCGATGTAAGTATTAATGATTCAAATGCATTGTTATCATTGGAGCTATCTTTAAATGAGATAGATCAATGAATCTAAGACAAATTGAATATGTCGTAGCTGTAGCCGAAGAATCAAGTTTTACCCTGGCAGCTAGACGCTGCCACACCGTTCAGTCGGCATTAAGTCATCAGATTGCAAAGCTAGAAGAGGAGTTAGGCGTATCCCTTTTTGAACGTACTTCAAGAAAGGTCTCTCTAACGCTGGCGGGACAATCGTTTGTGGAGCAGGCTAAACATACCTTAGATTCAGTGCAAAAAATTTACACTGACGTGACAGCAACAACGGGAATTGTTGCTGGCCGCCTTAATGTCGGCATGATTTCAGCAATGACTATAGTCAATATCGTAGATGTCTTTGCAGAGTTTCACCAAAATTATCCAGAGGTTGATATTGGTTTAAAAACAGCAGGTAGTGAAGTATTAATTACCGATGTGACAAACCATCGTCTCGATATAGCTTTGATTGGCTTATGGGTCGATGAATCCATATCTGGGGTGGAATATACTCAACTGGCTGAAGAGCCTCTGGTCGCCGTGCTTCCATGCGAACATCACTTGGCAAAGAATCAGCTGTTGTCATTACATCAACTTGCCTCTGAGCCGATGGTTAACTACCCAAAAGAAAGTAGTGCTCGAAGACAGACTGATGAAGCCTTTGCAAGTCAGGGGCTGGTATCTAAAGTAAAGTTTGTGGTTGACCACATCAGTTTAATTGAGCAATTAGTTGCGTCTGGTCTGGCTTATGCCATCGTTCCGAAGCCTTTGTCTGAACAATTCTCAGATGCTGTGGCTATACCAATAAAAGAAGCCCCAAAGCGTGCTTTGTATATGATTTGGTCATCTAGACCCAGTCCAGCAGCAAAAGCATTTATGTCATTTATCCAGACTTAACAAAATTACTGGAAAGCGAAGAGGTCGTTTGGATCGCGAAATAACCCGAATAAACTCACTATTAAATTGTTAGCGAAGACTTTTGGTGATCTTTGGCTCGTTCTCTTAACCGCTCTGATTTCTGTACTAATGTATTTGCTCGAGCCATTCTTAGCTTTATTTATATAAACGAGATATAGACTTCATCCACAATAAAATCCTGACGTTTTTGTCTGATAAAAGTCAGGTAGACAGCAGGAAAGTAAACAAATACGCTACCTGCAAATCATATAGGAATAAAAACTATGGCAAGTGTTGGTTTATTAGCTCTGGTCGATGATATTGCATCATTACTTGATGATGTATCAGTGATGACAAAGGTGGCGGCAAAAAAAACGGCGGGCGTATTAGGTGATGATCTTGCACTTAATGCACAACAAGTAACAGGTGTTGATCCCAAAAGAGAGTTACCTGTCGTATGGGCGGTAGCGAAAGGTTCATTTCTTAATAAGCTGATTCTTGTTCCTTTGGCTTTGATCATCAGTGCTGTTTTTCCGATTGGTGTGACGATTTTATTGATGCTTGGTGGTTTATTTCTTTGTTACGAAGGCATGGAAAAGCTGGCTCATAAATGGTTACCGCATGAAGAAAGTGATGACGAGCATAAGAAAAAACTGGCCGCAGCAACGGCAGATGAAAATATTGATATCAAAGCTTATGAACGTAAAAAGATAAAAGGGGCGATCAGAACAGATTTTATTCTTTCCGCAGAGATTATTGTGATCGCGCTTGGTGTGGCTCAGGGTGAAAGTCTACTGACGCAAGCCATCGTGGTGTCTTTAATAGCCATTGTGATGACCTCAGGCGTTTATGGCCTGGTAGCGGGTATTGTGAAATTCGATGATGCCGGTTTGGCTTTAGTCAAAGCTGGACAGGGCGATAGCCGCTTTGATGGTTTCCAGCGTAAGCTGGGTCAGGTCATTTTATTTCTCGCGCCCAAGTTGATGAAGTTTCTATCGGTGGTGGGCATGATCGCCATGTTTTTAGTCGGTGGCGGTATTCTGGTGCATGGACTCCCTTTTTTACATCATCTATTAGAGGGTTTGAATGCATCAATGGGTGCAGTCATGACCGTTATGATGCCTGTGTTATTTAATGGTGGTGTTGGCCTGATTGCGGGTGTGATGGTGTTATCCATTGTGACTGGCATGAAGAAATTGTTTTAAAAAGATGGGCCAGCCCCAATTCAGGCTGGCCCGTTTTTCTATATCAGACCAAAGGCTAACATGGCATTTGCCACACGTCTGAAGCCGGCAATATTGGCACCCAGTACATAATTGTGTGGTTCACCAAACTCTTCAGCGGTTTGGCAACAAGCTTTATGGATGTGGTTCATGATTTCATGCAGACGATCTTCACTGTATTCATAACTACTGCTGTGAGTGGCATTGAGCTGCATTTCTAAGGCGGATGAAGCCACACCCCCCGCATTGGCGGCTTTGCCTGGAGCAAAAGCGACATTATTCGTCTGAAAGACTTTAATCGCTTCTGGTGTACTGGGCATATTGGCACCTTCACAGACAGCAATACAACCGTTGTTGACTAAGCTTTGTGCGTCTTCTTCTTCCAATTCATTTTGGGTCGCGCAGGGGAATGCAATGTCACACGGAATATCCCAGATATTGCCATTTTCAATATATTTGGCGTCAGGATGAATATCGAGGTAAGTGTAGATTCGCTGTCTTTCTACTTCCTTAATGCGAATAATGGCATCAACATCAATACCTTGTTCATGCACGATGACACCACCAGAATCTGAGCAGGCAATGACTTTTGCACCAGAAGCCCGCAGTTTTTCCATAGCATAAGTCGCCACATTACCTGAGCCCGAAACCAAGGCAACTTTGTCCTTCAATTCCTCATCATGAACAGCTCTGAGCATATCTTCACAGAAAAAGACGGCACCATAGCCGGTGGCTTTTTTACGAATTAATGTGCCACCCCAGCTTGGACTTTTGCCAGTGATTACGCCAGCTTCATAACGTTGTGTAATACGCTTGTATTGACCAAACAGATAACCAATTTCTCTACTACCAACACCAATATCACCAGCAGGTACGTCGGTAGACTCACCAATATGACGATAAAGGCTAGTCATAAAGCTCTGACAAAAACGCATGATCTCACGATCAGATTTACCTTTGGGGTCAAAGTCTGCTCCGCCTTTGCCACTGCCAATAGGCAGGCCTGTTAACGCATTTTTGAAAGTTTGTTCAAAGGCGAGAAATTTGATTGTGCCAAGCGTGACACTGGGGTGAAAACGCAAGCCACCCTTGTATGGACCTAATGAACTATTAAAACCAACGCGGAAACCTCTGTTGATATGGAGTTCGCCATTATCATCTTCCCAGGGCACACGAAATATCACTTGTCGCTCTGGCTCACATAAGCGCTCGATAATTTTTTCTTGGTGATACTCAGGGTGACGTTCTAACACCGGTGTTAATGTTTCCAAAACCTCATAAAGGGCTTGATGAAATTCTGGTTCACCCGGGTTACGACTGATAATTTGCTGATAAATAGATTCCATTGTTCTCGGCTTATATCCTGTTGTTGAGTAAATGAAGACAGACAAATAGTGAGTGCTTCTGCTACTGACACTCAATATACGGGTGAGTTTTCTGCTTTAGCAAATTACGCTGGCATGTAAATTTGTCCGTTTCGATTGACAACACATAATGAAAAGCATTTGATCATAGTTAATCACGACGCAAATGGACCTTTTATAATGAGAAAATCGTATGTTTTGATCTGGGTGTTGGGGTGGTGTTTACATTCACCTGTTGCGGCTGCCTATGACTGTTATCAACCTTCTCCTACAGCCGAGTCTTTGGAAGAGGAGTATCGTAATAATGATAAAAGCCTTGTCATAGATAAAAATGAAGAAGCGCTCCAGTTTCTCAAACAACTGAAAGGACAATGGACAGGCACTGGCGAGGAAATTTCCTGTAAAGGTTCGGATAACAATCCACTAAAACTACATAAACAAATGCAAGTCGAAGCTGATGTTGAAGAAAGCAGTATTGTGTTGTTTAAAGCACGTTTAGAAAAAGTGTTTCCGGCAGAGCGTGTCAGTCGTTCGGAGACCTTAGGTCTGATTAATATCGAAAGTTTGTATGGACTGAGTGCAAGCGGTCGACATATTGAGGCGAATCAACGTGAGTTTGCTTCGAATGGTCCTAATGCTGGTGTTCGTTATTTAGAGTATATGATTACCATTGATGCGCCTAATGATGATGAGCTCTATGTGGAATGGTCATTGTTTACTAACGGTGTCTACGTTTTTACTCAGAAGCTTAATCTCACCAGAAATTAAAAAAAGAGCCTGAATAGTCAGGCTCTTTTTTGACTTATTTAAGTAACAAGAACATCGCACGGCGGCCGCGAACAATATTAAATAATAATTCCTTCGCATTGCTTACCATTGGCTTGAACTGCTCTAGTGCATTGACTGGCTGACGGTTGACCGAGGTGATAATGTCATCGGGTCTTAGGCCTGCTTTCCAGGCGGGGCTGCCACGCTTGACTGAATACACCACCACGCCTTCAATCTGACCGTAATAGGGCGAGTCCTGCTCAATATCACCAAAGGTGGCACCAGAAAGCTTAGGATGCACTAACCCATCAGATGCTGTCTTACGCGTTTGTTTTACTGTTGCTTTAATGGTTTTGGCTTTGCCATTGCGAATAATATCGAGCTTCACAGTTTGACCAACAACCATCAAACCAATGGTATTTCTTAGGCTATCCGCATTCAGCAATGGCGTGTCATCGACTGCTGTGATCACATCACCGACTTTCAAGCCGGCATCCGCGGCAGCTGAATCAGGAATCACATGACTCACAACGGCGCCTTGTTGACGCTCAATATTAAAGGCTTGTGCTAATTCAGGCGTAATATCCTGCATTTGAACACCTAAGTAAGCACGCTGCACTTCACCATGTTCTAAGAGCTGATCGGTAATTTGTTTAACGAGGTTACTGGGAATAGCAAAGCCGATACCGATATTGCCAGATGAAGCACCACCTGGTGAAAAAATAGCGGTATTGATACCCACCAGTTCGCCACGCAGGTTAACTAATGCACCACCTGAGTTACCAGGGTTAATGGAGGCATCTGTTTGGATAAAGTTCTCATAGCCTTCAATGCCGAGGCCACTTCTTCCCAAAGCACTAACAATACCTGAGGTGACTGTTTGTCCCAAACCGAATGGGTTACCGATGGCGACAACAAAATCACCAACGCGCAGTGAGTCGGAGTCTGCCAAAGGAAGAGCAGATAAGTTGTCATCTGGAATTTTAATGAGTGCCACATCGGTGGCAGGATCGCTACCAACAATCTCAGCCTGGAAAGTCCTGCCATCATTAAGTGAGACCGTCACTTCATCGGCGCCGCGTATGACGTGGTTATTAGTAATGACTAAGCCTTCTTTGGCATCAATAATGACGCCTGACCCCAGACTTTGACGTTGTCTGACCCTTGGCTGCTCGGGCACATTAAAAAAGTGCCTGAAAAAAGGGTCATTCATGAAAGGGTTATCTTGAACTCTGACTTCACTCTTTGTCGCTATGTTGACCACGGCAGGTTTGCTGCGATCTAGCATTGGCGCCAATGTGGGCATTTCATCTTTATCAGAAAACCAGTTAAGTGGAAGAGCAGCTGATGCGACTTGAGCAATCAAAACAAAAGCGGCTAACCAGACAATGGATGATTTAAAGCTGAACTTCACAATGCCTCCTGATACTTTATTCCAATGACTCACGCGGGTTAAATGCCATTTCTTCTGCCATTTGTTGATAGAGTTTTTTCGCTTTATCAGAGTCTGCAGGCGGCACTATTATCTGCAAGACCACAAATTCATCGCCAGGTTCTTTGCCTGGTAATCCACGACCTTTTAGTCGCATTTTTTGACCACTGCGTGCACCTGCAGGAATGGTCAGATTAATTTTGCCAGCGAGTGTGGGCACAGTAACTTTTGCACCTAATGCCGCTTCCCATGGTGCAATAGGTAAGTCGAGATACACATCTTTTTCTTCCAGACGGAAGTAACGATGTGGTGCCACATTCACTTCGAGATATAAATCACCCGACTTACCGCCACCGCCAGATTTTCCCTGACCGGACAAACGAATTTTTTTACCAGAGGCAATACCGGCTGGTATTTTTACGTTAATGGTGCCGGACTGACTGGCGCCAGCAGGACGACGAATAGTCTTGGTGGCACCGTTGAATGCATCTTCCAGTGAGATGGTAATTTTGGCGTTAACATCTTCACCACGGGCGAAGAAATTATCACCCATGCCGCCGCCCATACCTCCCATGCCGCCAAACATGTTTTCAAAGAAGCTGCTAAAGTTACCGCCACCAAAACCAGCATGATCATCCCAGCCAGGTGGTGGGTTAAAGGATTGACCATGACGATAATTACTACCAAACTGGTCGTATTGAGCTCGTTTTTGTTCGTCACGTAAGACTTCGTAGGCTTCACCTACTTCCTTAAATTTGTCTTCGGCATTGGCTTCTTTACTGACGTCAGGGTGATATTTTCTGGCCAGTTTTCGATAGGCTTTTTTTATCTCGTCCTGAGAAGCATCACGGGCGACGCCCAAAATTTTGTAATAGTCTTTGTATTCCATAAATGGATTCATTACCTGAAATTGATCTTGATCATGTAATTGGGGATTTCAATGTCTGTTTTCAATGGGTTTAGGGATTTTTCTGATGAATTAAAACAGCCTGTATGGGAAAATTTTCCCCAATCACGGATTAATGAATATTTAAAAGAGAGAATTGGATTATGTTTTCAAAAAAACAACTCACATTAATGGTGGCGGCCGCAGCGACCACAATGTGGCAACCCGCTTTTGCTGAAGAAACCAGTGATAGTGAAGTGTCACTGGGTGGCATGGTGGTAACAGGCACACGTTCAGAAACCCCTTTGCTTGAACAAGCAGGTAACACAGGCAAAGTCTCAGAAGAAGAAATCGATCTTATTCGACCTGACCATGTAACCGAAGTCCTCAATAGAATTAGTGGAGTTAATATTCAGCGCGGTAATGGTCAAGAGCATTTAACGTCGATTCGCTCACCTGTGCTCACGGGTGGTGCTGGTGCAGGCTCATTTCTTTATCTCGAAGATGGTATTCCACTCCGAGCAGCGGGTTTTGCCAATGTAAACGGTCTGTTTGAAGTTAACTATGAGCAGGCAGGTGGTATTGAAGTTGTTCGTGGGCCCGGTAGTGCACTTTATGGTTCAAATGCTGTTCATGGCATGGTCAATGTTTTGAGTCGTGCACCATCCTTAGATCTCGAGCGTGAGATTGATATTTCAGTAGGTCCACATGACCTCTACCAAACAAAAGCTTCCATAAGCAATACAGTGGGCAACCATGGTTATCGTTTAAGTGTGAATGGTACGTCTGATGGTGGTTATGCCAGCGACTCTGGTTATGACCAGCAAAAAGTCAGTTTTCGCCATGACTACTACGGTGAAAAGGATAGCTTCAAAACCTTATTCAGCTATACCAATCTAAATCAAGAAACGGCAGGTTATGTTTATGGGTACGAAATCTATCGGGATGAGAGTGTTTCTCGCACAAACCCTGATCCTGAGGCCTATCGGGATGCGAAATCATACCGTTTATCTACCGAATGGATTCACGAACTAAGTGATTCAGCATCATTCACGCTGACGCCGTATGTACGTCATACCGAAATGGAATTCTTGATGCACTTTTTGCCCGGTCAGGCGACAGAAACCAATGAACATAGTAGCGTAGGTTTATTATCATCATTTACAAAACAGCTAGATGGTGGACATAAAATCATTGTTGGTACTGACTTTGAATACACCGAAGGTGAGCTGACAGAAATTCAGTACAACCCAACTCGATTTTCGTTTCTTCAAGGCACACATTACGACTATGATGTGGATGCCACCGTTATTGCACCGTATGTGCATAGTGAATGGCAGGTACTTGAAAAAACACGTGTGACCGCAGGTGTTCGTTATGAGTACACGAAGTATGATTACACCAACCATACAGATTCATTAACGTTTGGTTCTCGCTATCTAAGACCAGACAGCCGTGACGATACATTCCATAATGTCAGCCCTAAACTCGGGGTTGTTCAACAATTGACCGAAGATACGGCGATGTTTGTGAACTATTCACGTGGTTCTCGTGCACCTCAAACCACGGATTTGTACCGTGCCCAAGTCGGCCCTTCTCAGACTGGACGTGCTGACTCTGAAAAAATCGATAGCATTGAGGTTGGCTTAAGAAAAGTAGGGCAAGGTTTGCAGTATGAGATTGTTGCTTACCAAATGAGAAAACGTGATTACTTCTTCACTGATAGTGATAACGAAAATGTGCCAAATGGAAAAACTAAGCACACAGGTTTAGAGCTAGGCATGTTTTATCCTTTCAATAGCCAGTTTGATATCGCGGCTAATTTAACTTTTGCCAAACATGAATATGACTTTGATAAAGACAGTTCAGGTATTGAAAAGGGCGATTACCTAGTCACAGCACCGAGACAAATGGCTAATGTCCGTTTAGGTTGGAACCCAACAGCAAAAACTCGCACAGAGCTTGAGTGGGTTCATATGGGTGAGTATTACGTGAACGACGGCAATACTGCTAAGTATGATGGACATGATGTCTTCACGCTCAGAGCTTCTCATGAGTTGAATAACAATGTCACCCTATATGGACGCATTCATAACTTATTCGATACCGAATATGCAGAGCGCGCTGATTTTGGTGGCGGTGGTGACGGTGATTACCGTTATTTTGTTGGTGAGAAACGTTACGTTCATGTTGGTGCAAGTTACCGCTTTTAAATAAAGCGAGTTTGTCTCACAAAAAAGGCGCTGATTATCAGCGCCTTTTTTATTTGTGTGGAAAAAAGATTAATGACTCGCAGCCCGGCGTTCTTCCAGCCGTCTTAAAAACTCTCGCATAATGTCATCGTATAAAGCCATACCGAGATAATGATCTTCGACACCGCTATCAATGCTGGGGTTGTCATTAATTTCAATAATGACAATACGGTTACCGCTTTGTTTGATATCCAGGCCATATAGACCATTTCCAATCAATTTCGCCGCTTTTGTCGCAATTTTCAGCACTTTTTCTGGTACTTCGCTCATCGGGATGGCGGAAGACTTACCACTGGAAGTGCCTTTTTTGGTGTTGTGGTTATAGATTTGCCAATGGCCTTTACTCATAAAATATTGGCAGGCATAGATAGGTTTGTTGTTAAACATACCAATACGCCAGTCGTAGTCGGTATACATAAACTCTTGCAAGAGAATAATGGCCGACTGTTGGAAAAAGGCAGGCGCTTGCTCTCGAAGCTCGTCTGCATTGTTTACCTTAATCACACCTTTTGAAAAAGCCCCGTCCGGAATTTTCATCACCAATGGAAAGGTGGCTGTTTCACAAAGTTTGTCCAGACCAGCGGTATCATTACGATATAGCAGGTGTGAATCCGGCATCGGTAGGTTGTTGGCTGACAAGAGTTCTTTTAAATAAATTTTATTCGTGCAGCGAATAATGGATGTGGGGTCGTCAATCACTACTAAACCTTCACTTTCTGCACGACGGGCAAATTTGTAGGTGTGATTATGTGTAGCGGTAGTTTCACGAATAAATAAGGCGTCATATTCTGCTAGGCGAATGTAATCTTTGGGGGTAATCAGCTCCACATCAATACCAATGCGACGTCCACTACTGATGAATTTCTTCAATGCGGCCATATCACTCGGCGGCATGGTTTCTTTAGGATTATGCAAAATGGCCATGTCATATCGAAACTGGCGACGCTTGGCCGGCTTCCGCCACAAGCGATGGCTGAAGTTATCTAAAGCTTCTGCAAAAAAATCTTGCTCGGTTTCTGTGAGCTTATTAATCGCACCGGCTTTTATCTGGCTGATAATCCAGTGTGTGTTAAAGCTAAACTCGACTTCCAGAATAGGGCAGGGGAATTGTTCAAAGATTTGTCGGGCCAGCTTCTGTAAAGAGCTGATAGGTGTTTGCCCAAAACAGATTTTCAGCACGAAGCTTTCACCTGAAGCCATGCTGAGCTGTTTATCAAGCTGAGTGGATAAATCCGACAAGTCGTAGGCATAAAGGCTTTTGCGAGATAAGTCATTAATAGTGCGAAGTCCGGGCAAAACACGGTGCCCTCTGGCTTCTGCCACCATCGAGCAATAATAGCCGCGACTGAGATAATCCAGACTTCGACATAAATTAAGAATTTGCGCAGGGGCATGAGTATTTTGCGATAAGGATTGTAGATAGGTATCAACATCGATCACTTGTTCGCTGGGAAAGTAAGGACTCCAGTCATCAATATTTTCAACTATTATCAAATGCTTAGTCATGTCTGGTCCTTGGTGATGGTAGTGTCAAAAGGCTTTCTAAAAGCGAATCATAAAGTGAATAGACAGGTGATGTAATAAAAAATTTTGCATCCCTTTTTATTTGCTGGTCAAAATGGCAAAACTCACATATCCTTCGCGAAAATTTTGCACAGGAGGCCCATTAAAATGTATGCAGATGCCGTTTTAAGCGTATTTTCGCAGCGCTATTCCAGCGCAAGAGATAAATTCATCAATAATGTCGAAACCAGCTCGATTATTGAAAGACTAACGCATCATCCTCATCCACTTAAAGGCCCGAAAAACGAAAAGTTATTTTGTGATATTGCCTGGGCGGGTAATCCAAAAGCAGAAAATATTATTGTATTAGTGTCCGGACTACACGGTGTAGAAGGTGGCGCTGGCTCAGCAATTCAAGCAGATTTTGTGACACGTTATCGTCGTCTGCCTCAGGATGTCTGTGTGGTCCTGGTTCATGCGATCAATCCATGGGGATTTGCCTGGGCCAGTCGTGGTGATGATCAAGGTGTGGATGTGAACCGTAACTTTGTTGATTTCAACAGTGAGTTACCGGCCTCAAAAGCAGCAAAAATCTGGCAAGAACTGGAACAAGGTAAAACCGATATTGCCACCGTCGCTCAGGACAGGGAAAAGTTTGATTTATTGTCAGAAGGTCAATACGAACAAGCTTCAGCACCTTATTATGGCGGCAGCGAACCCACATGGTCACGTCAGCTTATTGAACAGTTGGCCGCACAAATTAAACCTGCCAAACGTAAACAAGTGATCGTGATTGATATTCACAGTGGATTGGGCCCCTATGGTTTTGGTGAGCTTATCTGTGATCATCCTGTTAACAGTCAGGGTCACCAATATGCTGTCGAGTTATTTGGTGCAACAGTCACTGAACCTTCACTGGGGACATCCAGCTCTGGAACAAAACTCGGTTTGCATGATTATTTCTGGCATCAGCAAGGCGATAATGTGTGCTTTTTAACCTTGGAGTTTGGTACGTTTGGTACTCAGCAGATGTTGCAAGTGTTATCGGATGATCAAAAACTACAACAGAAAGGCAAAATGGACTGGTCTGATGATGCCACGATGGATGTAAAACACGCTATGCAAGATTTTTTCTGCCCTGATCAAAAACAGTGGCAGGAATTAGTATTGTTCCGTGGCCGTCAGGTTATTGAAATGGCGTTAGACGGATTAACTGAACATGCCAATCACAACGCCCGCTGAGTTTGTGCTGCGTGAAGCAACACTTGATGATGTTAACGCGCTCAGTGAGTTAGAAGAAGCGTGCTTTGAAACGGATCGTATTTCAAGACGCAGCTTTAAATGGATGATCAAAAAAGGTCACAGCTTATTGTTGGTGGCGACCACCAGTGACACTCTGGTGGCCTATGTGTTGTTACTTTACTCACAAGGAACGTCACTTGGCCGGGTATATTCATTAGCGGTTGATGCGAATTATCGAAAAGCCGGTATTGCCGCTAAATTAATGCAGGAAGCCGAAACACAGGCGCTGGATGATGGGCGAAGCTTTCTGCGTCTGGAAGTACGGCCTGATAATCTCGGTGCCATTAAGTTATATGAAAAACTCGGCTATCAGCCGTTTGATATTGTCACTGACTTTTATGAAGATCATGCCGACGCTATCCGTATGATGAAAGTGCTGCATCATGTGCCTGAAGTCACACACCCTGAGGTTGCCCACTACTCTCAGTCAACCGACTTTACCTGTGGGCCTGCTTGCCTGATGATGGCAATGAAATGTATGGATAGTGAGTTAGCGCTCACTCGCCAACTTGAATTGCAGTTATGGCGGGAAGCCACGACGATTTTTATGACATCCGGTCATGGCGGTTGTAGTCCTCAAGGCCTGGCCTTAGCTGCCAATCATCGAGGTCTGAAAACCTCTTTAGTTTGTAACTCAGATGACATTCCTTTTATTAATGGCGTACGTAGCGAGGAAAAGAAGTCGGTCATTGAATGTGTCCATCAGGACTTTATCGAAAAAATTGCTGAGTCCGATATTCAACAAATAAAAGCACCGGTTGATGCGGCGTTATTAAGCGAGTATCTGTCTAAAGGGGAACTGGCGCTTGTCTTGATAAGCTCATATCGTCTGAATCAAAGTAAATCCCCCCATTGGATTTTGGTCGTGTCTGTTTCTGACACCTTTGTATATTTCCATGATCCGGATGTGGATTGGGATGATAATAAAAGTGTGACAGATAGTGGTTATATTCCCGTTACACATAAAGAATTTAACCGTATGATTGGCTACGGCAAACCCCGTTATCAAGCTGCTGTCATTGTCAGTCCATCCAATAAGAAATGAACTTTACTTCACTGCTGGCAGTCGGTTTTGCTTGCAGGAGATAACTATGATCGAAAAACTAAAACAAATGTTTTCATCCACCTTGGGTGATAACACCGATGTCTATTTAGCGAATCAACAGCAGTCTAAAGTGCTGGCGGCGGTAGCATTAATGATTGAAATTATTGCGGTCGATGATGAAGAGCATGAGACTGAAAAGGCCATGCTGCGGCAAATCCTCGCTAGTCAATTTGATGTCGAAGACAGCGACGCTGAGAAATTGATTGCCGAAGCTGAGAGAGCGCACAATGAAGCCACTGACTTTTATCACTTCACAGCCGATATTAATCAGCAATATAACGAACAAGAGAAAATCGAACTCATCGAAATGCTTTGGCAAATAGCCTGGGCCGATCATGAACTACAAGATATTGAAGAACATGTGATTCGTAAGCTCGCCAGTTTGTTATACGTTTCCCACAAAGACTTTATTGCTACTAAGCTCAAAGTCGTAGGCGAAGCCAGTTAAGGCTATAACAGCCCAATTATACTTCATGCTTTTTTAAAATAATCCTTATAAATCAAACAGCCCGTTATTTTTATTATTGCTAAATTACTTCCAAAACGATAATGTATCTCATTATCAATTGTCACGTAATTCTATTCATAATGGCTGTGCAATCGCTGGAATCGCTTTATACAGAACATCAAGACTGGCTTCAGAGCTGGATCCGTTCTCGTTTAAATCATGTTGAGCACGCGCAAGATTTAACGCAGGAAACCTTTATCAAGATATTGATGAAGGGGCGTGAGCATGAGTTGAACTCACCCAGAGCATACTTAAGCAGCATTGCACGTGGTTTGCTGGTGGATTTTTTTCGTCGTCGTTCAGTAGAGCAGGCTTATCTCGATGCGCTGGAAATAGAACCAGAGCAACATGCGATGTCTGCAGAGCAACACCATCTCATTATCGATACTTTGCTACAGATTGAACATATGCTGGATGCGATGAGTGAGCGCGGACGACACATTTTTCTACTCGCTCAGCTGGATGGGCTGTCATTTGCTGAAATCAGTCGGCACTTAAATGTCTCCGTGCCGACTGTTCGTAAGCACTTTATTCGAGCGATGGCGCAGTGTTTGTTATTGGTTGAGGACTCACCATGAAACTCACCGAAGACATCCTAACGCAGGCCGCCAGTTGGTTTGTAGATCTTCGAAGTGCACAACCGGGTGATGCTATTTATGAAGCTCATCAGGCCTGGCTTGCTGCTGATAGTCGACATTATGATGCCTGGAAACGGGTAGAACGTTTACAAAAACAATTGAAAATTGTCCCCAATGAAATCAGGCAGAGCACACTGGAAAAGGCACGTCAATCTCGTCGTCAATTAATTAAAACATTGGTTGTCGTTTTAAGCGTGGGTGGTGCTAGTGGCGTGGCCTATAAGCAACGAACTTTTTCTACTTGGATGGCACAATATCGTACTGGGACGGGTGAACGTAAAACAATACAGTTGGCGGATGGTAGCCAAGTATCACTTAATACCGATACGGCTCTGGATGTGAATATCAGTGAGCATGCCAGAGAGTTAACACTCTATCGTGGTGAGATTCTTGTTGAAACAGGCAAACAGATGCCTGAGCAAGACTTTATTGTAAAAACGGCACAAGGAACAGTCAAAGCGCTCGGCACCCGTTTTCAGGTTCGATGTCATCCTGACGCAACCTGGGTCGGCGTCAGTCAACATGCGGTGGAAGTCATGCCTGAAAAAGCCAGTAAAGCTGTCAAAGTTCAAGCTGGCCATTGTATGCGTTTTAACACATTGAAACACGGCTCGGTGAGTTTGATGCCCGTCAATATGGATGCCTGGATACAGGGAATGTTGATAGTCAGCAACTGGCGACTGGATCAATTTTTAAATGAGCTCGGACGTTATCACAAAGGGACATTACATTGTGATGCTGGCGTTGCATCACTTCGTATCTCTGGGGCGTTTAATGTCAATGACACCCGTTCTGTATTAGAAAATCTCAGTAGCACTTTGCCAGTCAAAGTCCGTTATTTCACGCGTTTCTGGGCACAAGTTGAACCCGTCTGAATATTTTTTTGTTTAAGGGGTTAACGATTCTGCTGTGTCGTTCGGCCTGTTAGATAGCAGCGTTATCGCAACGCTAATATCCATTAACTAACAGGACTAGTGATGAAACACACCACTTTCTTACCTTTAACGTTGTCGCCATTAAGTCGACAACTCATCATGGCAGGGATGTTAACTACCGCCATGGTGAGTACTGATCTCACAACCAACATCAGCCATGCAGACAGTGTGACCCAACAACAAACTTTTCATATTCAAGCAGGCTCACTCGAGTCGGCACTCAATCAATTTTCTGTGCAGAGTGGGATCACTGTCTCATTCAGCCCTGATGTGGTAGCCGGCATCCAAACCTCAGCTCATCAAGGGACTAAAGCCCCTTCCACACTACTTACAGAGTTATTAGCTGATACAGGTTTAGAGGCGACATTACTCTCCAATGGCAGTTACTCTATCGTCAGAAAGTCAGCCCCCGTTGCTGTCACACCCAAGCAGAAACAAAGTGTCGAGCTGGATGATATGTTGATTACCTCGACACGCTCTGACACCCAGCTAAAAGATTCGCCACAAGTTGTGACAGTGATTAACCGGGCTCAGATAGAGCAACAGATGGAAATGAGTAGTGACACCTCTCAGATTTTGAGTAATTTGTTGCCTTCATTTTCACCAAGTCGGCAGAAGCTCACCAGTGGTGGTGAAACCTTCCGTGGTCGTTCGCCGTTATTTTTGATTGATGGCGTGCCTCAGAGTAATCCATTGCGTGATGGCCAGCGTGATGGTCACACCATTGATATGTCGATGGTGGAACGTGTTGAGGTGATCCACGGTGCCAGCGCTATTCATGGACTTGGCGCGACGGGTGGCATTATCAACTTTATTACGCGTCGTCCGAGTCAGGATTCACTCAAACAAAGTCTGAATGTACAAATGACGACTCCAACCGGAGAGTTTGGTGATGAAACGTCGGGTTACCGAACGGATTACAATCTGAGTGGCAGCAAAAATGATTTTGAATATACGCTTGGCCTGAGTTACGAGAGACAAGGTGTGTTTTTGGATGCTGATGGCACCGAAATTGGTGTCGATAATGTCCAGGGCGATATCATGAACTCCAAGAGTTACGACCTGTTCACTAAGCTGGGCTATTGGATAAATGATGATCAGCACATAGAAGCCTCCCTGAACCGATATCAGATAGAAGGTGGCAATGATTACATTAGCGTTGATGGTGATATCGATAAGGGCGTACCCACCACCTCAGTCAGGGGAACCCCAGTCGGCGATGCGCCATATAACAGGGTATTAACCTCCAGTCTGAAATATCAAAATTATGATTTAGCGGGTATGGAATTTACTGCTCAGGCATATCGACAAGAGTTTGAAGCTTTATACGGCGCATTAGCATCCAGTAGTTTTGAAGATCCTGTTTTGGCGCCTGATAGCATTGATCAAACGCAGATTGAATCGGTGAAGAAAGGGGCAAAATTCACCTTCGTGAAAGATGGTTTATTAGATGACAGACTAAAAGTTACGACCGGTTTGGATTTGCTTGAAGACAGCTCATTACAAAATCTAGCCATGACAAACCGAAACTACGTTCCGGAAGTGGTTTATAAAAACTACGCACCATTCGTGCAATTACAGTTACAACCAATAGACGCCGTTGTATTACATGCGGGGGTTCGCTATGAGCACTCGGAGCTCGATGTCGATGATTTCACTACTGTCTTTGGTAAGGGCAGTGTTGACGTAAAAGGCGGTAATCCTGATTTCAGTGAGACATTATTTAATGGCGGTATCGTTGTCCGTCCACTCTCGTGGATGAGCGTGTTTGCAAATTATTCAGAAGGCTTTGGTATGCCTGATGTAGGGCGTGTATTACGCGGTGTGAGTGTCGCTGGGCTGAGTGTCGATAGTCTGCTGGATTTAGAACCTATCCTGACGACCAACAGAGAAATTGGTTTACGTTTTGATTGGGACACGGTCGACTTCGAGATCAGTTACTATGAATCTGACTCTGATTTGGGTTCGCGTCTTTCTGCCAATGCCGATAAAACAGAATATTTTGTGAATCGTGAAAAAACAGAAATCAATGGTGCTGAAGCTAACTTAGGTTGGAAAGTGAATGATGACCATAAACTCAACCTGGCTTATTCCTATATTCGTGGTCGTTACGACAGTAATGATGATGGTAAAGTTGATACCGATTTGAATGGTCAAAATATTCCACCTAACCGATTAATTGCCAGTTGGCAGGCAGAATGGACGTCAAAATTATCATCATTTGTACAAGCGAGTTACAACTTCGATCGTAACTTTGATGAGGAAGCCGGTAATGATGAAGAGCAGTTCAAAGCTTATGGGCTGATTGATGCCACGATGGCCTATAAACTCTCTACTGGTAGGCTTCATGCTGGCGTCACCAACCTGTTGAACAAGGATTATTTCAGCTACTCATCACAAACCAGTTATGGTTCAGATGCCCGTAACTTCAAAGGTCGTGGCAGAACCTTAACGCTGGGATACTCATTAGACTTTTAAAGAAGGACAAAAAGCCACCACCTATGTGGTGGCTTTCTCCCATCAAAGAAGACATTGCTAGAAAAAAGTCCAGATGTTAATGTATCTCATTATCATCTTTATTTTGTTGCAATATGCCGCAATCATCTGTCGATTCTTTATACAAAGATAACCAACCTTGGTTATTCAATTGGTTAGTAAAAAAGTTAGGCTGTCAGCACCGGGCAGAAGACCTGACTCACGATACGTTTGTTCGCATATTACAAACTCAGCACAAACAAAGTGAATTTACTATAGAGCAGCCTAAAGCTTATCTTCGGACGGTGGCTAATGGGCTTGTGGTTGACTATTTTCGTAAAAAATCACTGGAGCAAACTTATCAGCTAGCGTTAAAAGAAGTTCCAGAATTAACGCAGCTGTCAGAAGAGACGCTTTATTTATTAAAGGAAACACTGGAGCAACTTGATAGACTGCTTGACCGTCTGCCAAGACGTGTGAAATCTGTGTTTTTATATTCTCAGCTTGATGGTCTTACCTACGCTGCCATTGCGGAGAAAATGGGTATCTCTTTACGGACGGTCAAAAGGGATATGCAACAAGCTTATATTCATTGTTTAACACTTAGCTGGTTTGAAGACAGTGAATAATAGTGACGGACCGCCTAACAAAATTATTACTGAAGCAGCTGACTGGCTGATTCGAAAACAAGAATCTCCATTAACTCAACAGGAGCAGGAGCAATTTGATAGCTGGCATGATCAAAGTCAAGATCATCAAAAAGCCTGGAGAATGGCTCAATCGCTTTCACAGTCATTTCAGTCAGTACCGAGTCATCTTGGCAATATTGTTCTAAAAAGGTCGCAAAAAGATCGGCGACAATTAATCAAATTATTGAGCGGTTTGCTGGTGGTACCTGCTACAGGTGTGATCGCATATAAAACATTCCCTGTTTCTCGTTGGTCTGCTGACTTGAGTACCGCCACTGGTCAGCAGATTACACAACTGTTAGCTGATGGTTCGCGTGTCACAATGAATACACAAACCGCAGTGAATATTCTGTTTGATGATCATCTTAGAAGGGTTCACTTAATTAGTGGTCAAATACAGATATCTACAGTAAAGGATCCACTCTCGCGTCCATTTATTGTGACAACACAATTTGGTCAGGTTGAAGCATTAGGTACAGTGTTCCAGTTGAATCAGCTTTCTGATGGAATCGCAGTCAGTGTGCAACAAGATACTGTTGAAGTGACGACTTTGTCAGGAGAGAAACAGCTACTAAAAGCAGGACAGCAACTTGTCTTTTCTCAACAAAATATTAGTCAGCCCAAGCAGAGTAATGCGGCTGATTCGGCCTGGGTAGATGGTCAACTCATTGTAGATGATGAGAAATTAAGCCTGGTTATTCATGAAATCAGTCGTTACCGAACTGGCTGGTTGCGTTGTAGCCCGGAAGTGGCGAATTTGAAAGTCAGTGGCGTCTTTCAGTTACATGACACCGATAAAGTATTACAAAACCTGGCCAATACTTTACCCATTCGCCTCGTTTATCGAACGCCGTATTGGGTCACGGTCGATAAACGAAATTAATTTGGCCTCTTTTTTTGTGTGCTACGGCTATAGATGTAAACAAGTTCTATTTACATTTATAAACAACAGGTAGTTCAATGAAAAAAAGTAAACAGTCCGAAGCCCACACGATACCCAGTTCCCTAAAACCTAGACAGAACAAGCTTAATGCTGCTTTTCTGCTATCAGCTTCTCTTGTGATTTCATTTCTTTCTTCGTCAGTTGTTAAGGCAGAAACTCAGCAGAGCCAACAAGTACAAGCGTTTAGTATTGCTTCAGGAGGTTTATCAACAGTTCTGAGACAATTTGCGAGTCAGGCAAAAATCACCTTGTCTTTTGACCCCGCTTTAGTGTCGGGTAAGCAAAGCCGTGGACTAAAAGGGCAGTATTCAATAGAAACTGGTTTGCAACAATTGTTGGCGGGCCATGGTTTACAAATCATCACGATTGATGGTGAAAGCTATCGTCTTGAAAGCCGTTCTTCATCTGATAAAGTTGAGTTACCCAAAGTAAGCGTGTCAGGTGACTACATTAATGAAACCGGCTTAGGAGCTGTATCAGGTTATGTCGCTAAACGCAGTATAACTGCCGCAAAATCTGACATACCTCTTATCGAAACACCACAGTCAGTCTCGATTGTGACCGCTGATCAAATAGCTATTCAAAACGCAGAATCATTGCATCAGGCATTGAAATATACACCGGGTATTGTGCCCATGGGCAGTGATAATACGACAAGTGACGGCATGATTATTCGCGGCTTTAATGTCACTGGTTCAGCACCTATGTATTTGAACGGCACTAAACTCTCACGTAATACATTCAGTGGTGTATCTGAGCCCTATGCGATGGAACGTATTGAAATACTCAAAGGTCCCGCTTCAGTTTTGTATGGCAATGCTGCTCCAGGCGGCATTGTAAACATGGTCACCAAACAACCTCAAGCCGACACTTTGCGAGAACTAAAAGTACAGGCTGGGAGTTTTGATCGTAAGCAGCTGGCAGGAGACTTTGCTGGGGCATTAACCGATGATGGGAGCTTGACCTACCGGGTGACAGGGTTAGTCAGACGTAGCGATACCATGACTGACTATATCCCCGATGATCGTGAATTTGTGCAGGGATCGGTGCGTTGGGAGCCAACTGAAAATACCAGCCTGACGTTACTTGCTAATTATCAAAATAACGAAATTGGGTATGTCTATGGTCTGCCGGAAATTGGGACAGTTTCAGATAATATCAATGGCAATATCAATCGTGACCGTTTCATTGGTGAACCTGATTTTGACAAGTATGACGCGAGGAACTACACCCTCGGTTACTTCCTCAACCATGAAATCAATGACCAGATAACTTTCCGTCAGAACTTTCTTCACTTTGGCGCAGATACAGACTGGAACTACCTTACTGCAAGTGGTTTGGATGCTAGTCAGCAGTTACTTTCTCGTGGCGCTGCTTCTCGCGCGGATGAGAACAGCTCCTGGAGTATTGATAATCAACTGGAATTTAAGTGGGATCTGGGGGCTACCCAACATACCTCACTTATGGGACTCGATTATACCGAGCAGACCTTTGAGCGGGTGCAGTACCGTGGTAGCGTAGGTGACTTGAACCTATTTAATCCTATCTATGGTTCAGCCGTTACGCTCAATAGCATTCCAGCCAGCCACAGTAAACAAGACAGTAAGCAATTGGGTATTTATGCTCAGGAGCATATCAAGATTGCTGATAAATGGGTCGTCATGTTGGGGGGCCGCTACGATAAAGTGCAATCAGATACGAAAAACAGATTAACAAACGTCTCGACCGAAAATTATGACGATGATGCTTTTACCGGACGGGCGGGTTTGGTTTATCTGTTTGATAATGGTTTTGCCCCATATATCAGCTACTCCGAATCATTTGAAGCTCCTCCAGGTGGTGAGGATGCCAATGGTTCGGCTTTTAAGCCCACTGAAGGTGAACAATATGAAATCGGCCTGAGATATCAACCTGAAGGGCAAGCCATATCCATAACGGCTTCTGTTTATAAATTGACTCAAAAAAATGTGATGACTTCCGATCTGAATAATCCTGATTTTTCCATTCAGGAGGGAGAGGTTGAATCGAAAGGTTTTGAGCTGGAAGCCAAAGCCAATTTAACCAATAATTTAAATCTGATTGCTTCCTATGGTTATATTGATAATGCGGTAACTGAAAGTAATAGTGGTACGGAAGGCAATCGCTATGGTGCAGTGCCAAGGCATATGGCGTCATTATGGGCAGATTATAAGTTTAGTGAGACGATCCCAGGTCTGGGCTTGGGAGCTGGGGTACGTTATTACGGCAGAAGCTATAATCTTGCCAACACATACGACGTACCCGGGTTTACCGTTGTTGATGCGGTTGTGAATTACAGTCTTACGCCAGAATGGTCACTGGCCTTAAATATCAATAATCTGTTTGATGAAGAATACGCTACCTGTAGCTATGCTTGTTTTTATGGGGTAGAACGCTCAGCCACTGTTAGCGCTTCTTATAACTGGTAAGTCTGTCTGAATCACCTGCCTGAGGTTACTTGGGCAGGTGATTTGTTATTACAGAAAATGAATAGTAAAAATCAAGTAGCACAATATTACACGATGATTCTGAGGTAGATTTCGTCTCCATACTTACTGGGTGGGGGATGACTGACTTAACCTCGTAGGCCAATGACCTTTGTGCTGAAGTGTGCAGTTTTCCTCAGTATCGTAGCTCACATGATCGGCTAGGCGTTTCAACTTGATATCACGTTTCTTAAGCTCTGATTCAATGAGTAATAGCAAACGATCGTGCTTATCTGATTGAAGGTAGTTGTCCAAACTCTCATTGTCATCAAACACATAGATGATCTTCAGGCTGGTGGGATAATTGTCATAGTTCACCAAGTGGGTTAACCACACAAAGCCATGAATATCTTTCAATGCCTGCTCACATACTTCGGTGAGGAGTAACCGTAAGGTATTGTTTATTTTTTTATCTGTTTTACGCATAGTTCGTGTAAATGTAATAGCGGTTGGTCGTGTTGAGGAAAGCCATCCATGTCAGAGACTAAGCCTTCTCATCACCTGATTGAATATAGCTAAACCATTCTTCAATTGGCATGGTGCCACCTTCTTCGGCTACCTGTTGGAGCTCGTGGTCACGCAACACATCTTGCAGGCTATCAATACGTTTCCATGTGGCGATAGGTGTTTTGCATTCTTGTTTGGGGATATAGCGTGAGTCTCTCACTTTCTGATAGCGGTGAACATAGCGGGGGCAGTTTTGCCATAATTCAGATACGGTCACGCGTACTACCATTTCAGCTTCTTTCCATTCATCTATCAGTGGATCGTCACTCGATGCCGTTGCTGTACCCTGCACACGAATGCGATGCGGTGTCTCAAAATTAATAAACAATAAACCGACTTCTGGATTGCCCTGAATATTGCCCATCGAGTAATACATACCATTGCCGTCATAGCTGGGAAACGCAATGGTTTTTTCATCCAAGACTTTGATAAATTTACCTGCTTCACCACCTTTATAAGATACCGTTGGTCGACCACGCTCATCTACCGTTGTCAGAAAAAACATATCACGGCTTTCGATAAAGTCTTTGGCCATCTCATCCACTTCAGTGACAAGCGCCACTTCCTCTACCCGGTCCGCCATTTCCCGGCTATTAAATGCATCTTGCAGGGCGCGATGTTTATCGTTGTACAGTCTGCTCATCGTTTTCTCTCTGTGTTTCTATTTATTTTTTGGTAAGGTTTCACTGTACTGTACAAAAACAGTGGATGCCAATAGTGAAAACACGATCAGAAAACGTCGACAAAATGTCCTTTTTATACAGGGCGAATGGCTGGACGGTATGACCAGACGCTGTCGATGACTTGACTGTGATACACGCGTTGATAGGTTGCTTTGGCAAGCATGATAAAACTGGCAGCCATAATAAGTGCCACACTATCCACCATCAAAGTGTCCAGTTCAGTATGCATCCACAACCCTGTTGATGGAATGAGGATGCTCAGTAAGCTGGTCAGTGGCATCGCAGCAGTAAGCATGGCAGCTAAATACAGCAATTCAACCAAGCTTCGGGCAGCACCACGTATGAAGCTCCATGCAATTGCGGCAAAAAACATTAAGTAATACACCCATTGGAAATGGGCATAGGTGGCCTGAGACTCTAATGCTAACCATTTACTACTGGCGAGCATCAAAGAAATGCCACACACACTGCCCAAGCAAATGCCAACCGTGAGTGAGGCCATCACTTTTACATCTTTTCGTTGAGTGAATAATGTTCCATCGGGCTTACTTCGGCGACGGCGGTTTTCTACCCAGAGTAAATTACCCGTATAAAACAGCCATGCTCCGGCTAAACCCAGAATGAAATATGCCCAACGCATAGGTGAGCCGCCAAAAGTAGCAAAATGCAAAGCAAAAAAACTACTGACAGCTACCATTTCTGTCGGCTGCTGGCCTGGTAAATAATCGGTCGATTGCACTTCTCCCGAATATGGATTGATCGCAATAAAGCCTCCTGGTGCTCGGGGAGCAATGGCATGTGCTTCATGCCCCCAGATCATTACACTAGCTCGTGGTGTGGTTATACCTGAATATTGCAGCTGATAAGGTTCGAATGACGGTGCGACTTCTCTGGCAGTGGCCAGCAATCGTTCTGGTGACAACATCGTTGCAGGATCAGTACTTTGTTCAGGATTCGGCTGCGGGGCACTGGAAAATAATGCCTGACGTAACTGGCCTTCATGAATGAGTTTATCCTGAGCGTCATAGATAAGATCATGGTAGGCAAAACCAAAAGCGGTGATCGCCATAATCAAGTGAAAGGGCAAACTGGTCACACCGACCACATTATGGGCATCGAGCCAGACCCGTTTTGGTTTTCTTCCCAGACGGAACGCAAACAGCTCTTTGACCAGAATAGGTAGCAGAATAATCAAGCCTGATACCAGTGCCAAGGCATATAAAACTGCAAAAACACCCATAATCCAGCGATTAGGATCACTATCAACCGGCAGACCAATCACTCGGTGCAGGGTATCAATAAATTGAGCAACAGGGGCTGGGCTGACTTCTTCAGTGACGAGTGTTTGCTGTTTATCTAAATGAGCGCTGAAGTAACGCAGTGAGGACACATCATGATCGCCGCCTTTTTCATCCTCAACAGTCCACATGATCTGGCGGGTGTGATGTGCTTCGGGGTCTAAATTCACTTGTATATTTCGTGCGGCGGATGGTTCTGACTCAATCAGCTGATCAAGCACAGAGGGGATTTTTTCTAGATCAATACGCTCTGATTGCTGAATAGGCGGTGCAGCCCAATGGGTAATGGGGTCTTTAAAGATGGTTAATGCACCAGCATAAAAAGCGATGAACAAGGCCATGCCGCTGATAATACCCACCCAGGTATGCAGCGATTTATAGGTACGAATAATGTCTGCTTTTACTTTCATGTGGGAGTCATCTCAGAAGGATTTAAATAAAAAATACAGTGCATACAGCACAACATTAGTTAGTCCCAGCCAAAACCAGGCACGAGCACCAGAACGAAATAAAAAACACGTGCAGAGAATGGTGAGCCAGATAGGGCCAAGTAACCACATGATTAATTGAGCTTCACCACTTCGACCTATCTGAAGTGGCAAAAGAAAAAACAAACCGCAGATGGCCATCGCAGCAAAAAAGCCTAAGACGATGCCGGCTAAAGATTTACTGATCCAGTCTGCTCGAAATGGCGTGCTTGTCATTAGCGTGCTCTCCTCAGTGATTTCCAGGCACCAATATAGGGGAATAAGACCAAGAGAAGCATTACCCAGACCAGCAGCATGAACACACCTGCTACAAGCTGCATGGTGGTGATCACTAACACCAGACTGATACCGAGCAGAATTAACCCTATATAGCGTAAATAAGGGGCAGGCCAGACCTTGTTCAACCAAAGTTGGTGACGTGAGGCTAAATAAACACACACACTTCCGCCGAACGACAGCATTAGCGCAAGATAAGGATAAATGGTCATACTGTGGGATCTCTAAAAATAAAAGCAGCCGTCGATAACGGCTGCTTGGTTTACCTGTGACTAAGGCTTAAAAGAATGAATACGTGGCAGAGATACCGACGTTACGCGCCTCAACAAAGTCTGCATACGCTACCGGGACTCTAGCACCAACAGGTTCACGAGAACGGCGAGCGCGTTTATCGGTCAGGTTGTTAACAAATGCAGATAACTCCAGATCAGCAATACGATAATTGGCGCGTAAGTTTATTAAAGTAAAACCGCTGACTTCACGCTCTTTCGTATTTTCTACATCACTGAAATAACCACTGGTGTATTGAATATTACCGCCGAGATCAAAATCATCAGACACATAATAGGTAGCAGCAAAATTGACCGTTTTATCGGGGGCTGAGTTAAGTTCATTACCATCAAGCCCTGTATAGTCGTCACCAGCATCTTTGATTTCGGTGTGTAATAAACCGATTCCTAGACGAGTTTGAAGATTATCCGTCACCCAGGCTGTACCCTCTATTTCGGCTCCGTAGGTTTCCACTTTCTTGATATTGTCAATGCGGCGAAGCGAATTCACACCTTGATAACCATCAAAGTCATTGAAGAACACATTCGCATGGACTTCGTAGCGATTATCATCAAAGCTGGTGCGAAGGAATGCCTCGTAAGTATCTACTTTTTCTTCGTCAAAGTAGTAATAGGCATTATCCGTTACAGAGAGTGCACCACCGGCAGAGTTATAGCCTTTTACAGCACTGACACCGATCCGAGTTTCTGGCGTGATGTCATATTTCAACGCGACTTTGGGCAGCAAAATCGTATCGTCCTCTTTCAACGTATATGGTAGCCCACCATAAGTAAAATCACGCTCTTGAGATTCATCCTGATAACGCAATCCGGTTGTTAAAATTAACTTCTCAGTTAAGCCGAAGTTAAGTTCACTGTATATTGCTTTTGAGTCGGTGGTGTCGTCACCGTTATAGTCAGCAGAGCCACCAATACTATCGATATCTTGATCACGTTTGTAATAGTCGAGACCGATAAACCCGTTAAAGGCATGGTTACCTTCACCAAAATTTAATTTCACATCAATGTTTCTGCTTTTATCATCAATATCCAGATTTTGTGTATCAGCAGGATCCGCTTGGTACGTTTCAAACGCATATTGGTAGTCTAATTGAGCCAGCTTAATGTCTACAGAAGTACGCGTGTTGATTTGATAATGTGCATCAATGCTGTTCATCACACTTTCTGTGTCCATATCACGGAAAAAGGTTTTGAAATACGCATCGGTGTTAGTATCTTCAAAATAGCGACGGCCTCCATCACCTTTTTCAGTGTATTGAGAGTGAGTGAACATTAACTCCAAATCATCAGTCGGTGTCCAAAGTAATTTGAAACGACCTTGTTTGGTATCAAGCTCATTCAAATCAATATTGGTTGGATTACTTTCATAGGGTTCGTTGCTGGTATCGGTTTGTCCATCAATTAACTGACCAGAAAAACGAAATGCCAATGTATCTTCTATAACAGGACCAGACAGCATGACTGCTTTGTCTATATAGCGTTCGTTATTACGGTAGCCCAATCTCACTTTGCCTTCCCAATCAAACGTTGGATCAGCTGTCTTGATATACATGGCACCAGCGATACTATTACGTCCATTATTGGTAGATTGAGGGCCACGGAAGACTTCAATTTGCTCAATATCCCACAAGCCAGAATCACCGACTAAGTCAGCGATAAAAGGTTGGTTAACACCATCAATCAATGTTGAAAAACGAGCACTGGCTCCACCTGTTACAGCATTAAAGCCACCTGCAGCACCATTACCTAAAACACCACGAACATTCGCTACAGCACCGGTTTGTACAACAACATTCGGTACAGAAGAAATAGCATCACGCAAGGTGTGGTATTGGTTTGATTTCAATGCTTCTTGATCAATGACAGAAACGGAAGAAGCTGTGTCTTTCAGAGTCCGTGTTTGTTTTTCACCTTCAACAGTGATGCTTCCTAACTCAACACGGTTGCTCTGTTTTGAGTTGCTGTTTACCGCGTCGTCAGCAAAGACTTGTGTACTCATACACGCTGATATTGCGATGGCTAAAATATGTTTGTTCATAAATCCCCTTAACATTATGCGTAGACCGATTTTCTTGTTATTTTTTGTAAATGAAAATCATTATCATTATATAATGTGGCTATAGAGCAAGTTCCCAAAAAGAGTTATGAGCAAACGTCATAGTGTTATGAAATATCACCAGTCACTCGAAAGCGTGCAATTAAATGATGAAAAAACAGCCCTGACAGTAGCTGAACAGAATGACTATTCACCAAACAAACAAGATAATCAGGTGACAGCGAGACTGGATAATATGATTTATCTGTCTGAACTGAACCGAATGAATGTGCGTTACCTCAGCTTTTCAGAAGACACGGCACAGGATGAAGTCGTTTTAAAAGGCCTCTTTCATCATCATTTTGATCGACATGGTCTGTCTGTGCATGCCGGTAACTTAATAGAAATGGCGGATAGAATCAGCTTTGCAGAACTGCCTCCTGCGATCAGCATGACCATCTTATTTGATGGAAAAGTGTCATTTTCGCTTGGCTCGCAACGTTATCAGCTAGGTTGTCTTGGTGAGGGCCATGTGGAGTGTTCCGCTTTTATTATTAATCAACCTGAAATGCTTAGTCGCCGTTTCGAACGCGGTATGCATGTGAATAAACTCAATATATTTATCGAACGACAATGGCTTGAGGAAAGAGCGACTACACCAGATGAAAAGCAGCATATTCAACAGCTATTTCAAGCTCATGCTGCTTTTTACCATTGGCAAGCTTCTGATGTTGTTGCAAAGCTGGCCAGTGATTATTTATTTAAAGCCCAACACACGACTATTCAGGATGAGTTACTGAAAGAGGCGATCATCTTTCAACTGATCGCTGAAAATTTAAAGGTACTATCGTCACTCCATCGAGTAGAAAGGCCACAGGAGACAAGTCAATTCTATGCAACTGCATCACAGGAAAACCAGCTAAGACATCAAATTGATGACATGCTTATGCAATCCATGACCGTTGCAGAAATGGCTTCAGCGATAGGGCTGAGTGTGAGCACTTTACAGCGTAAGTTTAAAACGACCTATGGGGTAACAGTGAATAATTACTGTCGCCAACGACGTCTGGATATGGCAAAAAAAGCATTATTGGTCGACAAGAAATCCATTGGTGAAGCCGCCTTTATAGCCGGTTATGCACACCCCTCAAACTTTATTACGGCCTTTAAAAAACGCTTCAAACTCACTCCTTCAGAACTGGTTGCTACTATTTTTCCCTGAAGATTTGGCAAACATTGTGTGATCTCAGTTAAAAACGAATAACGGAATTTATCCATCCTTAAGCTATTCTGATTAGCGAAAAGGATGCGACTCGGAGGGGATAAATCCAGTAAAAATCAATTAACTATTAACTAAAAGACTGATTTGCAATTTTTTAGTTTATAGATGATAATGATTCTCGTTAAGATTTGTAGGCTTTTAATAAGAGAAGGAGACCATCATGCGTGCTACACACACAGACACTATTGAAAATCTGTACCTGGAGCACCGTGGTTGGTTGTCGGTATTTATTCAACGCCGAATGGGTTGCCCTGAAACCACCGCCGACCTGATTCAGGATACCTATCTACGTATACTCACGAATGGTCGACTACCCGAGCAAAAAGATGCTCGTAAATATTTAACGCATATTGCCAAAGGTCTGGTGATTGATGTGTTTCGTCGTCGTCGTGTTGAAGAAGCCTATCTGGAATTTCTGAAACAACAACCGGAGGACACAGCCCATTCGGTTGAAACTCAAACATTGATGATAGAAGCCTTAACCCAAATTGATAGTTTATTACATCGTTTGCCTGCCAATGTGCGCCAAGCCCTATTGATGAGGCAACTTGATGGCATGAGCTATAAGGACATTGCTAAGCACTTAAATGTCTCTGTCTCCTCAGTGGAAAAATATATCGCCAAAGGTTTGCAGGCATGTCTTGCTGCCTCACTCTCATCAGACTAACTCGTGATGCTTGATGGTTCTGGCCGGGTGATTAACCAGTACAACACCGCCACCATCATGCTTGAACTCACACACTTCACCCACAGTGGTAGTCCACTTAAAAATAGCAGATAACAGCTTATTGTCATCGACACTAGAGCTATCACTTTGGCACGACGCGGTATTGCTCGGTGTTGCTGCCATTGCTGGATCATATGACCAAATCGTGGATGATGTAATAACCAGTGGTGCAATTGTGGCCAGCCTTTTGCCGAACACCAGAGTGCCATCAAGACAAACTCGGTCGTAGGCAAGCCCGGTAATATCAGGCCTACGAAGGCAATACCGAGAAAAATCAATGCGAAAAGGCGCCACAATAAGGTTATAACCATGGTTTAACTCGCTACAGCATCATCTATCATTACATCGTTAACGGCATCAGTGACAAAAATAAAAGCCTGTGTTGCACCCACTAATGCTTTTTCACGTTGTGATTGTGTTAACTCAAGTTGATCTAACATTGCTTTAAACTGTTTCCAGTGAGTAGCACGTCCGTCCGAGTGTGCGGCCATGTGGCTGGCACCAAACGTTTCAGACAAGTTCAGTTGGTTTTTGACATGTTTGAGTAACATTGCCGCGCCTAACGTTGAACCTTCAAGCGCGTATAACCAACCAAGGCCCTCATATTCATCTGAAATCCTGATGTAGCTTGCGATACGCTGATCTTCTGCGATGAGCGTATTATTTAATTCAACGTCGTCACAGTCTGATAAAACGGCATTAAGACGGCTACGACCACTCAAGTCAGGCAGTAAGTTTAAGAGCTTGGTATTGTGATAGAGCGGTTCTGCTGCAGTATGCAGACGTAATTGCATACGCAGAAACCCTTGATAATGTTTGCTATCAGCAAACGGATTTAGTTGCATCACGCGTTTATCCAGTACTTCATGTAAATCATGTGTTTCGCTGCGTAAAGCATTTGAAAGCGTCATTTGGTCTGTCATCGGTTTATCCTGTTCATAAAATGTCTGTGTTATCTGATATACCGAAGCAGATGGTGATTTCCGTAATGCAGCAGCTGATTTTTATTGAAGTTGTTGTTTAATCTTCTGGATGGCTTGATTGTACTGAGCGGCTTTAGCAGGCTTATCCCAAGCGATATAAAGTGACTGTATATTTTGCAAAGCCAGTAGCAGGTTTTCATCTGTTGCAGCTTGGGTCTTTTGCAAGTTCTCTACGGCGCTTAAAAAAGCTGTTTCGGCTTTAGCAAATTGCCGTTTGTTGTAATACAAAGTGCCGAGATAACCAGCGATGCCAGCTGCCTCAACTGGCCGCTTTTGCAAACTTTGATATAACACTAAGCTCTGCGATAAAGACGCTTCAGCCGCTTTTGTATCATGTGTCGCCAGTTGTAACGCGCCGAGGTTACCTAAAATGGTGGCTTGCTCAATACTGTGTTCTTTGTTCAATAACTTAAGTTGGGACAAGGCTTGCTGATAATACTGTGCTGCCTGTTCAAGATGGTTTTGTTGCTGCTGATATAAACCTAATTCATTGAGCTGCATCACGGTTGCCATCGAGGAGGGGCTATCATTTTGTGCATTGAGACTTTGCTTTCGGATTGCAGCTGCTTTATCTGTCTGACCAGATTTGTCATAGGCTATGGCGAGTAAATTCAGTAATTCTGACAACCGTTCATCAGCCAGTTTTGATTCATCATTGAGTTTCTTTTTCATCTGTTCAAGTGAGGTGATGGCTTGATAATACTGACCCTCTTTTAATTGAATATTAGCAGCTGATAACACTAAATCGCTTTCTATGGATAAGGGTAATTGAGCACCTGTTTTATCCATTGAGTCGGATAAGGTGGTTGAAACCAGATGTAATGCCTGCTGCTGATTGCCTAGTGAGATCAGGATTTGCGTCTTTAATAAAATGGCCTGCCACATCTTGCCGTTACCATCACTCTGGCTGAGCTGGAATTGTTCTATCGACTCACCCAACACGCTATCGGCTTTATTTAGCTGATGATTTTTTTGCAGTAACACGCCCTGATTAAATAATAAGGTGGCGAGCTGTTCATCAGGCGAAGCGGATGCTTTTTTGGCTAAGGTCACCGCGGTTGATAAGGAGGCCATTGCCTGCTCAGGCTGATCTTTTGCCTCCTGAATAAATGCCAATAGATTGAGGCTGCTGGCTTTGTAGATATCACCATTATCAGCTTTTTCAGCACGAGCAATGGCTTTACGAATCGCAGTTTCAGCGGCATCATAATTGCCCGTTTGATAGGCGCTGGATGCTTCAGACTGCCACTGTTGCCATTCATTTTGCTCAGCAGCTTGCACACTCAATGAATTGAAAACGAGGCAAACCAGTAAGATAAAAAATGGGGGTGGTATCAACATAAATAGTCCTGATTATTTTCTGCTTTTGGCTGCTTTTGAAATTTATTAAAACCGCTTTTCCAATTTCAAACTGGCGCTATTCCTATCATAAGAATAAAGCCAATTCACATTGCTATGTACTTTGCGATGCTTGAAGGTAAGGTTTGGTTCCAGCCCATAAAAACTCAGTCCGGGAAACCGCACAATAAGGGTGTAGTTTTGTTCAATATCTTCACGCTGCTCACCCAGTAAAGCGTTAAATTCATCATGCTTACGTTGACGCACAGAGGTGAAAAGGACGGCATTGATGTTGTCACTAAACTCTTTGGAGACACCTGCTCTTATGCCATATTGTTGATAAGCGAAGGGTTCTGTCTCTGCTTCTTTCTTGGTCCAGTCCACCCCGCCAAATAGCGTCCATTGATCAGGGAATACATACCAGGCGGTGGCATAAGCTGACCAAATATCACCGTTGTAAGCAGCGTAGTCTTTTTGTCGATATTGCTGATCTTTATAATCGGCTTCAAGTTTAAACAGCACACGATCGGACACATAATGTAACCACTCACTATGTAGTCCCCAGGCTCCATACATGGATCGATGACCATAACGAGAGAAATCAAAAGACGGTGCTAGTGAAAATTGATTGCGTTGAGTGTGGTAGCTATAACCGAGCTGTGAGGTAATTTGGCTTTCATTAAAATCAGAGTGGTCTTTGTAACTTTGACCAAATAATAATGAGCGGAAAAACACACCATGATGACCGGATAAAGCGAATCGTTTATTCAGTGTGGCTTCGTAGTCCAGACCATGTGCCTCCACTGCTTCGGGTGTCTCGCGTTCGTAGAAGCAGACATTGCCAAAATAGAGTAAACAACTGTAACTTTCAGATGATTGGTTTAAGTTATCAACCCAGGTGGGGCCAATAGAAAATGAGCCTTGCCATGACTGGCGTTTATCTAACGCCTGTAAAAAACTATCTACAGTCGTGCTAACGCCTTGCTGACGTGCATCGGCGGGATTGAGTGTCTGTTGAATGCTGCCAAACACCTTATCTGACTCTGCATCTTTCCTATTTTCAAACAGCACGCGTGCGAGCTCTAACTGACCGGGTAAAAAGTCGGGTTTTAATTCGATAAGCTGACGGTATTCTGATTCTGCCTGTTCCAGATTGCCTTCCATCCGAGCAATAGCGCCCCGTGCATAAGCGAGCAGCATAGGATCTGCATCAGCAAACTCTTCATATTCTTCTAGAAAAAACTTCACCGATGACCACTGTTTTTTCTGCAATGACACATACAAGGCACGGCCGACATCATTACTGTTGTGCTGGACGGTATATGACTGACCATCGATGATTAAACTGGGTCGCTCACCTCGCAGATAGTCTTCATCTTTCAGGATTTCCTGCTCTTGTTGATCAGCGCGTAACTCAATGCCCTGGTTCAAACGAAGAGACGTGTCTTTATCATCTGCCCAACTGTTCGGACTGGTTAACGATAGAACGGTCAGGCACAAAAACGCTACCCATCCTGAGGTGGGGTAATGGTGAGATCGGTATACATCAAACATCATGTTGAAACTCATGAAAAGGAAAAAGCCAGATGCTCGAAAGCATCTGGCCATGTTTCATCCTTGAACTAACAATGATTACTTCGCACCACCAAAAGCAGTGTCATAATCACGGTTAGCAAACTTAGCAATCCCTGCTAAAGCGGCAGCATCTGCACCATAGAAGTGACCTTCAGATGTACCAATCGCTGAGCTATTAGCTACAGCGTCACCTGAGAAGCTGGCATCAGCACTATTAATCGAGGCATTGATAGCAATGCTCAGACCAGTTCGGCTCATTGTTCCAGATAAGTTACCCGTGCCGAAGTTAGCATTCAGCGTTCCGGTCAGTAAGTTAGAGCCGTTGTAATTGTTGATACCTTTAACAGTGTAGGCGGCTGTACCAGTGGTTGGCATGGTAGTGCCTGTGTCATCACCAGAGTAGTAGACCACTCGGGTTGGGTCATTTGTGGTGCCATTTTGTGACCATTCACCAAAGTAAACTTCCTCTCCTGATACTTTAGCGAAGTCAAAATAACCCAAAGCGGCATGAGAAGGCGGCATCATGGCTGGAGTAATCGTATAGATACCATTGCCATCAGCACTGACCATACTGGTGAGACCTGAGAAGCTAACCATCGCGCCACCATAAAAAGCGGTCACACCAACACCAGGAGCACCAACTGTACCTGGATGATCAGGTGAGGTACTTGTCGTGCCACCAACAGTAATATCGCCAAAATAGCTTTGGCCCGACTCTGTGGCATGAGCCATACCACTTAGACCTAAAGCTAAAGCAAGAATTGATAGTTTTTGTACTGTTTTCATCATATTGTCCTCGTATTTAAAAAATAGTTAGTTATTCGGTAACGCTGCTTTTTTTTGAGAAACCACCTCCTTGTTCCATGATTAAAATTTAGCCGTGAGGCTGAGTTTGAATGTGCGCCCCGGGGCGGGAATAGCAGAACGACTCATCGGATCGATGTAATATTCATTACTAAGATTAGTGCCGGTCAGTTCTACACTGATGTCATCGTTTAACTGGTAGCTGGCATAGGCATCAAATAGCAGAATGGTGTCCCATGACAGGGGGGTATTCGCGTAGTAACTAATGGCTGAAGGATCACGGTAGTTACTTTCAAACTTGTCTTCGTGTTTGTAGTAATAGGTGACACGACTTCCTAGCTCTAATTTACGATTGAAAAATCGCCCGCCCAGCGTCCAGTTTGCGGTGTATTCCGGCATGGCCATGCTCACCAGATAACCACCGACAAAGCCATCTTCAACACAATCACTGGTGGATCGATAATCGAGCACAACAGCAGTGGATTCATCACAGACTTCATTTTCGAAGTTATAGGCTAGGCTCAAGTTGGTGAAGAAACCGCCGTTGTCATAGCGACCCTGAAATTCAATCCCTTCCAGCGTTTGTTTCTCCAGGTTACTGAAGTTGAGGTTAGGATCTCGCTCGATAACGTTTTCAGTGCGGTTATAAAAGTAACTGAGTTTGATATCGGCATAATCCGCATCAAAAAACCCCGCCAGGTTATGAACATAACCCACCTCATAGTTATAAATATGCTCTGGTTTTAACTCATAATTTGGATTGGGCAGTGAGGCTGAAAAGCTGATGGTATTTTCAAATAAACTGGGGAAACGATAAGCTTGGCTATGGCGAGCATAGATACGACTATCATCATTCAGATCCATCGCAACAGACAGAACCGGAGCCCAACCATCACCTTTAAGGTGTTTCACCTTTTTAATGGTTTGCACATTGCCAATGACTGTCGCTCCGTTAAGACAAGCCGTCACATCAACATCAGCCGTTAAGCAGGGGTGATTATTTCTATAATATTTGCCATCTTTACCGACTTTCCAGACCGTTTCCTGTGTGGCAGTTTCAGTAGTGCCGACAGTGTCCTGAATACCTTGTATAGCTGCATCAACGTCAACACCCAATGACTCCCAAAACGCGCGGCTATCCTCCCAGCTTTGTATTTGCGGGTCCACATCAGCCTGAGTAATGACTCTGTCATATTCGATATAGATGGTCCTTCCCAAAGTAGGCGCATAACTATTGAGACTGGTATTACCCGCATCCAATTGGCTTTTACGAAAATCATCAAACGTCCAGAAAGAGGAATAACGCATGCCGGCATCCACACTAAGAAAGTGTGTGGGTTTCCAGGCAAAGTTGAAATTCATTTCTTTTTCTTGACGACGTCCAGCTTTGGGATACATTCGGAAGCTACCCGTCGGATCATAACGATCATCAGAACGTAATTTTTCATGCTGATAACGGCCGCCCACGGTCAGATCGAGGTTATCCATCAAAGCAAAGGTATTGCTCAAGGTGACACCTCGACGATCTTCTTTGGCATTTCTTAGTGCTGTATTACGAAGAGTGGTATTACCCGAGGCATTACGATCATAGGGTTCATTCGGGTAACCGCCCGCCGTGTAGGTATCACTGACGGTATCCGTTCTCCAGACACTGGCATACAAGTCGACCCAACGATTGGTCTGAGGGTTGAGCTCGTATTCGACGTTATACGCTTTGGCTTTGACCTCACTTAATGGCCATTGTGGCACACCCTCATCGACAGCTCTTTCCCATGAAATTCGGGACGGGAAAATTTCGCCATAGGTAGTGGAAGTATCGCGGTAACCAAATGATAGGTTGTGGTTATCACTGAATTTGAATTTGGCTTTTGCTAACCAGGATTCCATTTCACTTGAGGTATTGGGCAGTTCATCCCCTGGCTTATAGATGTTGGCCATATCAGGGATCATATTGTCTTGAAGATTATCTGAGCCACGGGAGTAGAAACCATCCTGATGTTTCCCTGCGAAATGGTTACCTTTCTTGCGGTAAGCGTAAGCCCCCATGAGATCAAATGCCTCCTGACGGGTACCAACAGCCAGACGATAAGCATAGTCATCGAAATAGTCTTGCCCACCTGAATGGGGTTCGACATAGAGCGTTGGATCGTAGATATCGCCTTGAGCATCAAAACCGGGAATATCGGTGTAGGACTGGCCACCTGATAAACGTGGCACACTTGCATCCACCGCATTATTGCTGCCTTCGAGTTTGAGTTCGCCGCCGAATTCTTCACCCGGTTTTAGGATGTCATCCACGGTAAGCGTGCTAGCCACTATGGCACCGCCGATACCGCTATGAACATTACGTTCCAGGTTGGGGCCTTTTATCGCTTTGATATTACCGATAAGGTTCGGGTCGATATAACTTCGGTTATTGGCACCGTTATAACCACGCCAGATAGTAATCGCCTGCTCAGTGCCATCGATGGTGAGTGGCACACGGCCAGGGCCCTGAATGCCTCGGATATTCGGATCAATACCGCCACTGTTACGGGCATCGGCACTGTAAACATTGAGCATGCCACTGAGCATATCGGCGGGTGATGAACCTTTGAATCGCTCTAACTCTTGTTTACCGACATAGGTGCTGGAGATGTTTTTATCAAATACATCGTTATAACCAATAGTGTCTTGGGTAAACAGCATCGTGTCACCCACAATGTCGATTTTTCCTAAATCCACACTGCTTTCATCTTCAGAAAGGCTGAGAGTGGTAACGGGTTCAATACGATAGCTGCCGTCAGGCTGTTGGACGGAGGTCAGTCCGCTGCCAGCCAATAGAGTTTGTAATCCTTGCTGTGCGGTATAGTCACCCACCAAGCCATTGCTGTGCTGTTTATTGACTAGAGATGAGTCAACATACAAGGCGACACCGGCATTGAGGCCAAATTGACGTAAAACCTGATCCAGGCTACCTGCAGATAAAGAAAAAGACTGAACATCCGTGTTGCTGTCTTGTGCATAAACGTGTTGGCTAACACCGGCAAACAGGCCGGTGACAGCACACATATTAAGCGTGATGAATAAAGTGGGAAGTCGTAAAAAACGACGTAACGGCATGTTTCAGTTCCTTCAGTATTTATTAGTCAGTAAAAGTGGTTTGTACTTGTAATACCGAACGTGGAATGAAAACCCGTAATAATAATTATTCGCATTAACTGGCTGTTAGGCGAGTTGATGCATATGAAGTGATTATCCATTTGTTTTTATGAGAAAAATTTAAGCGGAATGATTAGCTGGAAAAGTCGCTAATGACACAAAAAATTAAGATGTCAGTGGTTTGATGGTGACCCAGTAGGGGGTGAAGTAACTGACTTTCACCGGCAAAATTTCAGTGAGCTGTTCCAGTACCCGATCAGTATCTCGCACAGAAAAAATACCCGTAATTGTTAACCGTTTGAGTTCAGGACTGACACGAACAATACCTGAGCGGTATCGGGTTAATTGGCGGACAAACTCATCCAGTGGCATATCAGCTACGGCGAGTTTACCTTTCTGCCATAAATTGTAGGCAGGAGCAGTCTGGAATGGCTGAGCGATTTGTACTGCTGAAAAGGTAACGCCTTCACCAGCAGGAATAATGGTCTGTGAATTCGGTGTTTCTGTTGGTGTAATTCTCACCCGGCCTTCAAAGACCGATAACTGTGTTTCTAGCTCAGATTGCAACACATTAAATCGTGTTCCTAATGGTTCAAGCACGCCATCTCGGCCAACGATAGTGAGAGGTCGGGCATCTTTACCAGTCTCAATTGCGATTTCACCGTAATGCAATATGATTTTGCGTGTGTCGGCATCATAATCGACATCAACTTTGCTATTGGTATTCAAGGCCAATGTTGTGCCATCCGTCAGTTGCCAATGACGAATCTCGCCTTTTGCCGTGGCATATCGCGTGCCAGGCATGGATAAAGATCCCCAGTGCTGAACACCCATTGCGCCCATCCCCACGCCAATACCGACGACGGTGAGCAGTTGACGACGACTTATACCGGGGCGATGCTGTAATACTTGACTACCAACTCGTCTGTCGGGCACAGCATTGAATTGCTGCTGAAGATTAACGACTTGTTGCCATGCTTTTTGATGGATAGGATCAGCATCAAGCCAATCTTGAAAGGCCTGCTTATCGTGCTCAGACACATCATCTGCCCAGAGCCTTGCCGCCCAGACGCAAGCTTGATTGATAGGATCTGAATTCGTCAGCGCTTGAGTCATAATCCACGGTCTCTTGGAACAACCGTCACCCAATAACGTGTGCGAGACTGAATAGACACGGGCAGCGCTTGTGCCATTTGTTGCAAGGCTTTATCGGTATCATTAAGTGGAAAAACGCCACTGACTTTGAGATCAGCAACCGTTGCATCACAGCGTAAAGTGCCGGAACGATAGCGTGATAACTCATGAATAAATTCAGACACGGGCATTTGCTCTGCTACCAGCTTATGCTGAGTCCAACTGGTGAAGGCAGGGTCCGCTTTAACGGCTTCTGCTAACTCAAGCTGATTAAACCGAATCCTTTCGCCAGCTTTTAAGGTGAGTTTTTGTTGTGCATGATGGATTAACACGCTGTCCTGAACCACGGTAACTTCGGTTGAATCGGCATTTTGTCGGACATTAAATTGCGTGCCCAGGGCCTCAATTTTCCCTTCAGCTGTCACCACAATAAATGGCTGACCAGCAAACTCAGCTGCATGACCCGTGGTAATAAACACTTCACCGTGTTTAAGATGAATCAGACGTTGTTTGCCATTAAACACAACATCAATAGCCGTATCGGTATTGAGTCTAAGATGACTGCCATCGGCTAACTGCACAGCACGCGTTTCACCGATACCGGTACTGTAATCAGACATCGCCTGTTGCCAGAGTTGTGTTTTTTGCAGGCCATAACCCACACTGGCAGAGCCGATAAATATTCCCACCCATTGTAAAAACTGACGACGACTGCTGGTCGATGTTGCATTGAGTAAGGTACTGTTGGCAGCATGTTCTGGAAGGCGATCAAATCGTTCAGCCATGGACGCTAAAATTTGCCAGGCTTTTTCATGCTCCGGGTTTTGCTGACGCCAGTGTTCACAAGCTTGTTTATCCTCCGGGCTGACATCATCTGCCCAGAGCCTGGCCATCCATGTTGCGGCTGTATCGATTATCTCGGGTTGTGGATGCGAAGAAGAACTCATGACGATGCTTTCAAACTCTGGAGATAACAGGCTGTTAATGCCTTGGCCACATACTTTTCTACGGAAGACACAGACACATTCATCTTCGTGGCAATCTCTTTGTAACTCAGGCCGTCCAGCTTCCTCATCAAAAAAGCCTGACGCACATGCTTAGGTAAGGCTTGCAGCATCTGGTCAATTTCCAACAAGGTTTCTACCACAATATGTTGGGTTTCTTCACTGGGTGCTTCCTGCTCAGGTAATAAGCGAACCGTCTCAAGATAAGCTGCTTCAATTTGCCGACGACGAAATAAATCAATCATCAGGCTTTTGGCGATACGTGTCAGATAGCGTCGCGGCTGATCATCTGTTGGCAGTGCGTTAGAAAGCATCACTTTGAGGTAAGTATCGTGAGCGATATCAGCGGCACTGTGTTCACATCCCAAACGACCACGCAGCCAGCGATGTAACCAGCTATGGTGTTCCCGATATAAGGTGTCGATATTGTGTTGAGACATGAGTGGAAAACAATGACTTACATTTGATAATGAGATACATTATCGTTTAAAGGTCGCCTGATCAAGTTTTTTTACGTTTTGCTTTTCTGGTGATGACTCTCCTATAAGTGTCATGGAAAGCACGCCTTTAAATGGAAATGTTATTTATTTTCAGTCTGTTAAAAATTATTTCATCAATACTGAAAAAAACATTACGGATTTGCTTTGTTCAATCGAAGTACAGGTAAAGACACTTTATTCACTATGAGGTTGATATGTCCTACCTGAAAACATCGCGTCCACATCGACACGTATTTAAAACCTTGCCTCTCAGCATGATGATGGCTGTGGCTATTGGCTCAGCTGTTGTTACTACATCTTTCCAAGTCCATGCTGAAAACGTTCAGGCCACTACACAGGCCTTTAATATTCCTGCAGGGCCACTTGATCATGTGCTAAATCGTTTTGCTTTGGCTGCGAATATCGATCTGTCAGTGAACTCACAAATCACAGCCAATAAACGCAGTCGTGGTCTGGATTCCACTGTTGATGTGCAAACGGGCTTACAGCGCTTGTTATCACCGCATGGCCTGGTCGCCGTTAAAACCTCAGCGACCAGCTATACCGTTAAACAAGTTACAGACGGTTCAGAAGATGGTGTAGATTTACCGGTGGTCAACATTGATGCTGATGGCATGAGAGAAACAGCCACCAGTCCAGTGGATGGCTATTTAGCCACACGCAGTGCCTCAGCCACGAAAACTGATACGCCTCTGATTGAAACACCTCGCTCTGTGACGGTGGTAACGGCCGATCAAATCAAAGATCGCAAAGTGCAAACCGTTGAAGATGCCGTGGCCTATGCTGCTGGTGTTCAAATTGGTGGTTCGGGTTATGACCCACGCTTTGATCAGATTACGATTCGTGGATATGAAGTGACGACCAATGCCGATTACCGTGATGGTTTACGTCAAACCAATACCGGCTGGTTATCGTATTTCAGAACAGAGCCGTATGGTTTGGAGCGTATTGAAGTCGTCAAAGGACCTGACTCTGTTTTATTCGGGCAGATCAGCCCGGGTGGTTTGGTCAACCGCGTAAGCAAGCGCCCCACAGCAGAAACTATTCGTGAAGTGGAAGTTCAGGCAGGCACTGATGATCACTACCAAGGCCAATTTGATTTTGCCGGTAAATTGGGTGAAACCGATGAGTGGACTTATCGGGTAGTCGGCTTGGCGCGTAACAGTGATTCCGATATCCGCGGTGTGATTGATGATAATGTCTACTTCGCACCGTCTCTGACATGGCGTCCTAATGACAATACCAGCCTGACTTTGTTAGCACAGCGTCAACGTTATGAAACGGCAGGTTCACCACGTCCATTCCAGCTACCTTCTGGTGAACTGACTGATTTCTGGTCGGGTGATGAAGACTTCGACAAGCTTTTGCAAACACAAACCTCTATTGGCTATGAGTTTGAACACCGTTTTAATGACACCTTCACTGTCAGACAAAATGCCAGATATAGCTATATTGATACTACCAATCAATACACGAGTTCATCCTTGGCGGCGGATGGTCATACACTGAACCGCACAGCAACGGGCGTCTATGAGGATATGCATAACACTGCCATTGATACCGCCGTAGAAAGTCATTTTTCCACCGGTCAGCTGACGCATACATTACTCACCGGTTTGGATTTTTATCAGGTCAATAGCCGAGTGAAATATGCCTATGGCGATGCACCATCAATAGATATGTGGAATCCGGATTACCATCAATCTATTGCTAAGCCATCCACACTGTACTCATTCGGTAATACCCAAACGGAAAATGAACAGTTTGGTCTATATATGCAGGATCAGATCAGTATCGACAAATGGCGTGTGACGTTAGGGCTGCGTCATGATTGGGTGGATAAAGACTCATACAATTACTTCAGTGGTATTTGGACAGACATCGATGATGAAAAAACCACGGGTAGTGCCGGTGTGTTGTATGCATTTGATAACGGCATTAGCCCGTACATCAGCTATGCAACGTCATACATTGCACAGTTTAGTACCAATGCTTACGGTTCAAACTACAAACCAACTGAAGGCGAGCAGTGGGAAGCGGGGATCAAATACCAGCCAGTCGGCTATCAGAGTTTCTTCACGGCCAGCGTGTTTAACTTGATTGAAAGCAATGTGCTGACACAAGATCCTAACAACATTAACAATAGTATTCAGAAAGGCGAGCGTCGTGTTCAAGGCTTGGAGTTAGAAGCCAATATGAACTTTGATTTTGGCCTGAACCTGGTGGCGAGCTATACCTACCAAGATGCCAAAATCACCGAAAGTAATGATGGTGATGAAGGTAATCAATTTACTGGTGTGCCAAGACATCTCGCTTCTTTCTGGGGTAACTATGATGTGACCCATGACCTGCAAGCTGGATTAGGTGTCCGTTATGTCGGTGAGTCATACAGCAATACCGAGAACACCGATAAAAACGAATCTTACTCGATTGTGGAAGCGAGAACGTCTTATAGTCTGGATCAGTGGGTGAGGGGAGCAACGCTTGCCGTGAATGCCTCTAACTTGTTTGATAAAGAATATGAGGTGTGTGAAGCGGGCTACTGCTACCGTGGCATCGGTCGAAAAGTCATCGCCAGCTTTAACTACAACTGGTAAGTCTGATGTTGAGATTAAGACAGATACTTAAATTTCTCATCATCATATGCTGCTACCTGCCTTTGCAGGTAGTGGCTCAGTCCGTTTCATTACCTGCCACTGAGCAGTTCACACTGAAAAACAAAGCAGGGCAGGATTATCAGATTATGGTGAGTTTGCCTAAAAACCAAACGCCAGCTAAACCGATGCCGGTGCTATACATATTAGATGGTAACTCCGTGTTTGCTGCCTTTCATGATGCTAAGCGAATGGAATCAGACTATGCCGACACACTGATTGTGGCGGTGGCCTATCCCACCGATAAGCCGTTTGATTTTTATCGACGTTCTTATGACTTTTCACCACCTGTACCCAAAGAAGTGAATGACCCACCTCAAGGTGGGCAGGATGAATTTGTCGACTTCTTAAAAAACATCTTACAGCCCGAAATCGCTCGTCGTTATGACATTAACCAAGAAAGGCAATCACTCTATGGACACTCTTTCGGTGGCATGTTCACACTCTATGCGATGTACACCCAGCCAACCTTATTCCAACATTACATCGTCTCCAGCCCCAGCTTGTGGTGGGCAAGCCGTTACCTTATAACGCATGAGAGAACCTTCATGGAACAAGTGAAAGCGGGTGAAGTATCACTCGTCGATAAAAGCCTGTATCTGCTGGTGGCAGAGGGCGATGACGTGCAGGAACGGCAGGATATTGAACTGCTGGCAGACCGAATGAAAGCCCTGTCGGCCTATGGTTTGCGAAGTGCCTATTACCTCCAAGAAGACGAAGATCATATGTCCTTACCCATCACCATTGCTCATCGTGTTTTACGACAAGCGTTTAATCCAAGGCTTCGTTAAGTCATTTGTTTGGTAACATCAGGTTACAAGCTGATTGATGGTAATAGCTGGCAGGACAGCCCGTAACGTAGATGATATCTTCATCAACTATGTCTTCTCCAAAATGGATGAGAATGTCTTCATTAATAGGGTTACAGATTTTTGACCACATTTTCTGGTGATGTGGCCACGACCGGAAAGCTAAGTTCTGTGGCTATTCTCTCGGCGCGATATTTTGCATCAGCTACAGATCTGCTATGTCTATCGTCGCCAAATTCTTGGTATTCAGCAGCGATCTCATACACCGTATCCGCTCCTAAATATTTACTTAGTGTAAGTAAGTGTGGCGTCAGGTGATTAGAGCCTTCTCTTATTCCACCTTTTTGAAAACCGAACTCTCCACTAGAGGTCACGATAATCAATGTCTTTCCAGAAAGTAGTGGCTGTAATGGGGAATCTCCTCGTGCGAGATCGAAATCAAACGTTTTGTCTATACGTACAATTTGATCGAACCATGCTTTTAGCTGAGCAGGCATGCCGTAGTTATACATGGGAGAAGATATCAAGATAATATCGGCTGCTACCACTTCAGCGATCAGTTTATCTGATAATGCCAGCGTCTCTTTCTGTGCTGGGGTCCTCTTTTCCTCAGGTGTAAACACAGCGCCAACCCAATCCTGAGTGATGAAGTCAGGAGGGTTTACACCAACATCACGATAGATATACTCATCTATAGGACGATTCTTTCTCCATGTATCAATAAATCGGATAGCAATATTTTTTGATATGGAGTTGTGATCTGGATTTGGATTGATAGCAGCTCTAACGCTTGAATATACATGTAATAGTGTACTCATAGTGATGACCTTAGTTGATTAATGATAGGTACTATTCTGAGAGTCTTTCTCGCGTTGTACAAACGAAAAAGTTACACTTGTAGATGAGTTTAAATCATCTATTTAGTCAAGCGGCTAATGGTTTATTAGGAGATTAAATTTGCAGGTATCGTTACAGGCGTTGAAAGTTTTTGAGTCGGCTGCGCGTCAGGGAAGCTTTAAGTTAGCTGCAGAAGAACTGGCATTGACACCGACAGCCATTTCTCACCACATTAGCAATCTGGAAAGTCGGTTGAATGTCAATTTGTTTCATCGACAGGGAAGGAGAGTTTCACTCACAGAAACAGGCAAACTATTAGCGAGAGCAACCACGGACGGGTTTTTGAAAATTGATCATGCTCTGGAATACGTCGCAAAGGTTGGCACTACGGTCAGAGTGACAACTACATCATCATTAGCGGCTATGGTGTTGATTCCTTACCAGTATGAATTTGAACAAAACAACCCAGGTATTTCGCTGGAGATATCGACTGGCGAATCACTCGATAATCAATCACATACTATTCCCATTCGGTTCGGTGATATTTCAACTGTTGAAGATTTTGATGTCATTAGAACGGAGTCATTCGATATATTTGGGACTAATGGAGTCGCGCCTCCCTCTTGGTTTAATGAACCCATTACCTTGTATACAACGCAATGGAAGAATAAATCATTACCCAAGCCTCCATTAGACACTTGGTTGAAGGCAAATGGATTGGAAGGGGCCAATATTAAACTTAAAAAATTTGATCAAGAACTGTTCGGCATTCAGCAGGCTATGGCTGGAAATGGGTTAGTATTCTGTTCTACGACGCTCGCTAATAGATTGTTGAAATCTAATCTTCTCCAACAATACAAAACGAGACCCGTTCAGTCAGAACTTTGCTATTACATACCGAATAAGAATCATTTTCAAACTAGAAGTGCAGTCAGATTTATAAATTGGATTGAAGATATTTTGAATCAATAAATTGTGCAAGCAATCCTCAACACTGGCAAAGCAAAAGCTATCCGT
>NZ_DBNG01000016.1:38402-107847 GCF_002299105.1 Methylophaga sp. UBA678 | reverse complement strand
AAGGGTGAAAGGGTGCGGTAAGAGCGCACCGCGCTTCTGGTAACAGAAGTGGCATGGTAAACCCCACCTGGAGCAAGACCAAATAGAGGAACGTCTGTTTCGGCAGACATGTGCGACCCGTACTGTTCCTGGGTAGGTTGCTTGAGGCTGATGGCGACATCAGTCCCAGATGAATGATTGTCCTCGACAGAACCCGGCTTATCGGTCGTCTCAACCTAACATGTCATCATCGAAATAACTGCTGCAGACAGAGTCAATTTTTCTGTCTGAGCAGTTATTTTTTTGTCTTTTAGATACGTAATCTAGAATTTACTTTAACTTCACATGCCAGTTTTTTGATAAGAAAGACCTCCTTGAGAAACACCTCCAGTCATTTTCTCCCACTTTTATGAAAAGTCTCTAAGTCATTGTCATAAAAAGAGGATTTTGTTTATTCACAGGCTTGACTTCGGACATTTGCACTCCTATAGTGTCGACAAGTGGGGGAAAGTGGATCTTAGTGGATCGTGTTTTTTGAGGATGACCAGTGTTTCGAGGCGTGGCAACTTTCAATCTTGATGCAAAAGGACGGATGGCTGTTCCAGCCAAGTTCCGCAAGCATCTTGACGTCTGTTGTGAAGGCCGATTAGTCATCACCATCGATCATTCTGATCATTGTTTGCAGTTGTACCCATTACCTGAATGGGAAATTGTTGAAGAAAAACTTTCCGCATTACCCAGTTTGAATCCTCAAGTACGTCGATTAAAAAGAATGCTTCTCGGTTATGCCACTGAATGTGAAATGGATGGCAATGGCCGTATTTTATTACCCGCTAAATTACGTGAGTTTGCAGGCCTTGATAAAAACATGGTGATGATTGGTCAAGGTAACAAGTTTGAGTTGTGGAATGAACAAACTTGGAATGAACTCATGGATGAATGTTTAGAAGAAGATTTTGGCGAGATTTTACCGGCTGAACTAGAAAGCCTGTCGATATAAGGCGGAATTATGACTGAGAACGACTCGGAACATCTGCCAGTCTTGTTAAGCGAGACCATACAGGGCTTGTCAGTGAAGGCAGATGGTAAATATCTTGATGCTACCTTTGGTCGCGGCGGACACAGCCGTGCCATTCTTGCGTTGTTGTCTGACAATGGCCGCTTATTGGGTTTGGATCGTGATCCTCAAGCGATCAAAACAGGTCAGGCTCTGGCTGCAAAAGATCCCCGTTTTTCAATAGAACATGGCAATTTCTCAGAACTCAATACAGCGGTTCATGCTCGTCTCTGGCAAGGCAATGTCGATGGAATCTTGATGGACATTGGTGTGTCATCGCCACAGTTAGACGATGCTGATCGTGGGTTCAGCTTTATGAAAGATGGTCCACTTGATATGCGAATGAATCCTGAAGCGGGTTTAAGTGCAGCAGAGTGGTTGGCAACAGCTGATATGGATGAAATTGCTGATGTGATAAAAACGCTGGGTGAAGAACGTTATGGCAAACGTATTGCCAGAGCGATTGTGGAAACACGTGATGAACATCCTATTACAACGACTAAACAGTTAGCCGATTTAGTGGATAAAGCCAGTCCATCACGCGACAAGTTCAAGCATCCAGCTACCAGAACATTTCAGGCTATTCGAATTTTTATCAACAATGAGCTGGAAGAACTCACAACGGCTTTAGAGCAAGCTTTGGATGTATTAGCCGTGGGTGGTCGTTTGGCAGTGATTAGTTTTCACTCACTCGAAGATCGCATTGTGAAACGGTTTTTCCGTGATGAAGCCCGTGGTGATGATCTGCCGTCTCATTTCCCCGTCACCGTAGATCAATTAAATCCTCGTCTGAAAGTGATTGGCAAAGCTATCAAAGCATCAGAAGAAGAAATCAAACTCAATCCACGCGCTCGAAGTGCCGTGCTTCGTATAGCGGAGAAGCTGGCATGAATTTAAAAGCACTGTTAGAAACCATCAAGATTGATACGCCATTATTCGTAATGGCTTTTGTCGTTTTGGTTTCTGCTGTGTCTGTGATTTATACAAAACACATGAGCCGAAATGAATTTGTGCAACTGCAACAATTAGAAAAACAACGTGATGCTCTGAACGAAGAGTGGGGACGTTTATTGTTGGAAGAAAGCACTTGGGCAAGCCCAAGTCGTGTAGAGCAAGAAGCGAAACGACGTCTGGATATGACCGTACCTAAATCTGATATGACAGTGGTGATAAAGCCATGAAGCAGCGCGGTCAGAAAGTGCAACAAGTAGGCGCTTGGCGCCTTAATCTGGTTCGCATCATGTTTGTATTGATGGTGGCTGGATTATGCTGGCGTTTGGCTGATATCCAGGTCTTAAATCCTGAGTTTTTGCGTCATCAAGGTGATGCCCGCCATCTTCGTCAAGTGCCTATCGTTGCTCATCGCGGCATGATTGTGGATCGCCATGGTGAACCATTGGCAATAAGTACACCTGTACATTCTGTCTGGTTAAATCCTCAGGATGTATTAGCGAGTGATCCCCGGATACCACAACTGGCACAGTTACTGGGTTTATCCGTCCAAAAAATTAAAAATAAGATTGAAGAGAATCAGTCCCGAGAATTTGTGTATCTGAAACGTCGTATCACACCGGAATTATCAGCAAAAGTAAAAGCGCTGGGCATACAGGGTGTGGCGCTTCAACGTGAATACAAACGTTATTATCCAGCTGGTGAAGTTGCTTCACATATTGTGGGTTTTACCAATATTGATGATATCGGTCAGGAAGGACTTGAGCTGACTTACGATGCAGTGCTGACTGGTCGCCCTGGATTGAAGCGTATGGTGCGTGACAGCCGTGGTAACTACGTTGAAGGTGGTGAGCTGATTCGTCCGGCTAAATCCGGCGAAAATGTGCAGTTGAGCATTGATCTCAGACTGCAATATTTAACTTACCAAGCCTTGAAGAAAACCGTTGCTGAACATCAGGCAAAATCAGGTACTGCTGTCATTCTTGATACGCGTACGGGTGAAGTGCTGGCGATGGCTAATCAGCCCTCATATAACCCAAACAATAGAGCCGGCCTCAAACCCAGTGATCTCAGAAACCGTGCCGTTACTGATTTATTTGAACCTGGCTCAACGGTCAAGCCATTTACGGTCGTCAGTGGAATTAAATCGGGTGAGTTTGATCAAAGCACCATCATTAATACACACCCTGGCTATTATCGAGTAAGTGGCCACCCCATAAAAGATTTCAGAGACTATGGTGAAATCGATCTGACGACCCTTATCCAGAAATCAAGTAATGTCGGTGCCAGTAAGATTGCGTTGGCTCTTGATCCTGCTGAACTGTGGCATGACTTTGCCAGTTTCGGCTTGGGTGAGGCAACGGGTGCTTACTTTCCAGGTGAGGCGATGGGAACCATGCCGGATCCTCAGTCATGGCACACATTAGATATCGCCACCATGGGATATGGTTACGGTTTATCGACTAGTGCGATGCAACTTGCCAGAGCCTACACCGTTTTAGCGGATGGTGGGATTCTCAAACCTGTCACCTTCATTAAAACAGATAAAGTGCCAAAAGGCCGACGAGAATTCTCAGCAGACATCATGCGTGATGTCGTGCAGATGATGGTGAAGGTCATTGAACCAGGCGGCACCGCCACACGTGCTGCTGTGGCGAATTATCATGTAGCCGGAAAAACCGGAACCGCGAAAAAAGCGATCAGCGGTGGTTATGCTGATGATCGTTATCAATCTGTCTTTGCTGGCATCATCCCCGCATCAGCTCCACGTTTAGCGATGGTCGTGATGATTGATGAGCCACAAGGTGAATATTACGGTGGCGCAGTTGCTGCGCCTGTGTTTGCAGAAGTGATGGCGGGTGCAATGCGCTTGTTGAATATTGCCCCTGACGATTTACCGATGACCCAGATGCAGGTGGCTCACAAATGATGACTTCAATCGTAAAATCTCAGTCGTTGATGGCATTACTCAGTGATTTTGTTGTGGATAAATCCACATTACAAGAATGTACATTGAGCGATATCAGTATGGACAGCCGACGGGTTGCTGCCGGTGGTCTGTTTCTGGCTTTGGCTAAAAATACGGTTGATAGAGAAAAGCACCTTCGACAGGCATTGGAAAAGGATATTTTTGCTGTCCTGATTGATGAGCAACAACCGTTAACTGAGACTGAGCTTCAAATGCTCACTGAAGCAGTGGTTATGGCTTACTCAGTTGAAAATCTAGCTGAAAAAGCAGGGTTTATAGCGGCACGTTTTTACGACCACCCGTCCAAGGACATGACGGTGATTGCTGTCACCGGGACCAATGGTAAGACCTCAGTCAGTCAATTTATCGCTCAAGCATTGGAGTCAATAAACAAACCATGTGGTGTGATTGGCACCATGGGGGCAGGGCGTTTGTGTGACCTGGAAATGACCGGGATGACAACGCCTGACCCCGTTACCATGCAGAAGCTGTTGGCGAAGTTTAAGCGTGAAGGTTGTGAGTACGTGGCATTGGAGGCTTCATCCCATGCCCTAGCTCAAGGCCGGTTAAATAGTGTTGATATCAATGTGGCCGTGTTGACCAACCTCAGCCGGGATCACCTTGATTATCACAAAACCATGGCCAACTACGCTGCAGCAAAAAAACGCTTGTTTGATATGGAGAGTGTGGAATACGCCGTGATTAACGCAGATGATGCCTTTGGTACAGATGTCATCTCGAAACTGAAATCTGGTGTGAACTTACTGACATACGGCGGCGCACAAAATCAGGTGAATATTCGTGCAGAGCAGATCGCATACAAAGCAGATGGTGTGTCCTTTGAAGCGCAGGTTAATGCAAATAAACTGCCTGTAAGCTTGCCAGTACTGGGTGAGTTCAATGTTGACAATATACTGGCTGCGATAGGTGTGCTTACAGCATTGGGACTAGACCAACAACAATGCGCTGAAGCTATTAATCAATGTCAGGCAGTAAGTGGGCGCATGCAAACATATACTCAGCCGGGTCAATCCACAGTGGTCATCGACTATGCTCACACACCTGACGCATTACATCAGGCACTGAAGACCTTGCAAGTTCACTTACCCAAAACGGGGCAGCTCTGGTGTGTATTTGGATGTGGCGGGGATAGAGACCGTGGTAAGCGCCCACTTATGGGTAAAGTCGCAGAAAGAGAAGCTAATCAGGTCATTGTTACGGATGATAATCCTCGCACCGAAGACCATCTGCTGATTATTGAAGATATCCTGGCGGGGTGTGATGAACCGCAGAAAATTCGCGTTGAACTCGATCGTAAGCTAGCTATTAGCTATGCCATCAATCATGCCAAGCAAGAAGATATTGTGCTGATTGCAGGTAAGGGGCATGAGTCCTATCAGGAAATCAATCATGTTCGCTATCCGTTTAGTGATGCGGCTGTGGTTAAAGCCGTGTTCGACTCATACTCAACGGGCATAAAAAACGTGGTGGGAGGTCATTGATGGGGCTTCAGCTAACGCTTACACAGATTGCTGAGATTGTCTCAGCCCAGAATGACGTTGCTGATGTTGTGGTAACAGGTGCTGTCATTGATTCACGTAAAGTGACACCAGGTGATTTATTCATTGCCTTTAAAGGGGAACATGTCGATGGTCATACCTACTTAGCAAAAGCCAGAGAAAATGGTGCTGTCGCGGCATTAGTGAGTGAATATCAAGATGATGAGTTACCACAGATCAAGGTAGATGATGTTCGAATAGCTTTTGGACAAATTGCAAAAGCCTGGTTAGCAGAATGCCATGCAAAAGTCATCGCCATCACTGGCAGTAATGGTAAAACCAGCCTAAAAGAAATGGTCAAAGCTATTTTGTCTGAAGTGGGCACAGTCACAGCAACACAAGGCAATTTAAATAACGATCTGGGCGTGCCTTTAACCATTTGTCGTATGGATAAATCGGATGACTATGCGGTGATTGAGATGGGCACAAACCATCCAGGCGAAATTGCTTATCTGATGAGTATCGTATCACCCGATGTTTCAGTGATTAATAATATTGCGTCTGCCCATATCGAAGGTTTAGGTAGCGAAGAGGGTATAGCTAAAGAAAAAGGCAGTATTTATCAAGGATTGAAAAAGAACGGCATTGCAGTGGTAAATGCCGATATGCCATACGAATCAATATGGCAACCCTTGATTGCGGGTAGAAAAACTATCCGTTTTGGATTGCAAACAAAAGTGGATATCTTCGCCGACTATATCCAGCCAGAGCCTGCGGCAAGTCATTTCCTTGTTCATATTGATGGTATTAACCACCATATGACTATACCTTTGCCCGGCTTACATAATGTGAACAACGCGTTGGCGGCCATAGCCATATCTGTGGCGCTGAATATTCCTGTTGATGCAATGGTTCGCGGGCTGAACACACTACAAGCCGTACCTCACCGCTTACAAATGCGTAAAGGTTTGTCAGGGAGTCGCTTGATTGACGATACCTACAACGCTAATCCCGGCTCCTACCTGCGGGCATTGGAAACCTTGTCTGGTTTTGATGAACCTCGTTGGTTGGTTCTGGGAGATTTTGGTGAGTTAGGTGATGAGTGTGATGCCATTCATCAGAGCATGGGCTTACAAGCAAAAGCCGCAGGCGTGACATCGCTATTTACGGTGGGAGAGAAGAGCCAGCTCGCAGCTGCTGAGTTTGGTGATAACGCCATTCATTTTGAGGACATACAAACATTGCAACAGCTTTTGCAAAACACCTTAACGGCAGATGTGACCTGTTTGATTAAAGGATCACGTTTTATGCAATTGGATAAATTAGCCGATGCGCTAGCCTCGGAGGCACAGTAATGCTGCTGTTATTGAGTGATTATATGAGCCAATACTACAGTGGCTTTAACGTGTTTCAGTACCTGACACTGAGAGCCATTCTTGGGGTCATGACGGCCTTGGGTATTGCATTGATTATCGGACCGACCATGATCCGTCATTTGAGTTTTAGACAGATTGGTCAGGTTGTCAGACAAGATGGCCCAGAATCTCATTTCAGCAAGAAAGGCACACCCACCATGGGTGGCGCTCTGATATTGGTGGCAATTGCTGTCAGCACACTACTTTGGGCTGACCTGACCAATCGTTATGTCTGGGTAGTTTTGATTATTACATTAGCTTTTGGACTGATTGGGTTTGTAGATGACTACATCAAATTAGTCCGTCAAGACCCTCGTGGTTTGCTCAGCCGATATAAATATTTCTGGCAATCTGTCTTTGGTGCCGGAGCAGCTATCTTTTTATTTATGACGGTCACTGTGCCGGCTGAAACGCAATTGATCGTGCCGTTTTTTAAAGAGATTGTGATTCCTTTGGGTGGTTGGTACATGCTGCTGACTTATTTGGTGATTGTGGGTAGCAGCAATGCAGTGAATTTGACCGATGGCCTGGACGGCCTAGCCATTATGCCTACGGTGATGGTCGCGGCTGCATTAGGCTTATTCAGTTATGTCGCTGGACACTTTGAATTTGCAAGCTATTTACAAATTCCCTTTATTCCAAGTGCCGGCGAACTCGTTGTTTTCTGCGCGGCTATGGTGGGAGCTGGACTCGGCTTTCTTTGGTTCAATACCTATCCCGCACAAGTCTTTATGGGGGATGTGGGTGCCCTGGCACTGGGTGCCGCACTGGGTACAGTAGCCGTATTAGTCAGACAAGAGTTGGTTTTACTGATCATGGGAGGCGTGTTTGTGATTGAAACACTGTCGGTCATGATTCAAGTGGGCTCATACAAGCTACGCGGTAAACGCGTATTTCTTATGGCACCGATTCATCATCACTATGAACTGAAAGGCTGGCCGGAACCTCGCATTATTGTGCGGTTTTGGATTGTCACTGTGTTCCTGGTGTTGATTGGTTTAGCGACGTTGAAAATACGATGACATACGGCATGAATAGTCTTTCACATAAAAACTGCCTGATTATCGGTCTGGGTCAGACAGGACTTTCGTGCGCCCGATTTTTAGCCAACAGAGCTTTGGGTATTGCCATCATGGATACGCGTGAGAATCCACCTTCTGTTCAGGATGTGAAAAATGCGTATCCACAAGTATTGATTAAAACCGGCGGGCTGGATCAGGACTGGATCTTAAAAGCGGATCTGATTGTTTTAAGTCCTGGGGTCGATCCACGTCTTCCTGAAATTGAAATTGCACGTCAGGCAGGCATTGAGATTGTGGGTGATATTGAGCTGTTTGCTCGCTATGCTGATGCCCCTATTGTGGCGATTACAGGTTCAAATGGTAAAAGTACGGTCACCACGCTTTTGGCCCTGATGGCACAAGTGTCAGGGAAAACAGTCAGAGCAGGGGGGAATTTAGGAACACCCGCTTTAGATCTGTTAGAAGAGTCCGCTCCCGATTTCTATATTCTTGAACTATCCAGTTTCCAGCTAGAAACTGTGCGTTCATTGAATGCTTTTGCTGCAGTAGTGCTGAATGTCAGTCCGGATCACATGGACAGATATGACTCCGTAGAGTCTTATCAACGCGCTAAGCAAACCATCTTTTACGGTGATGGTGTCATGGTGATTAATCGGGATGACCCGATTGTGAACAGCATGAGCCAGCCTGGCCGAAACATTATCGGTTTTAGTCTTCATGAGTCACAAGGCGTCGACTTCGGTTTATTAGAAACAGAAGGACAAACATGGCTAGCTGAGGGCGAATATCCCTTATTACCCATCGATCAGATGAAAATCGTTGGTATGCATAATATTGCCAATGCGCTGGCAGCGCTGGCGCTGGGCTCAGCGATGGCATTACCTATGTCATCCATGTTGTCAGCCATTCGAGAATATAAAGGCCTACCACATCGTTGTCGTCTCGTCAGACAGCTGAATGGTGTGCGTTGGTTTAATGATTCTAAAGCAACCAATGTGGGTGCATCAGTTGCCGCCATTAATGGGTTGGCAGGTAATGGCAGAATTATTCTCATTGCTGGTGGCGTCGGAAAAGAACAGGATTTTTCGGAACTGACACCATCACTCAAAGCCTCAGTGAAGGCAGTTATTCTGCTGGGATTAGATGCCGATAAAATCGCCCAAGTCATTCCGACTGGTGTTGATCAGCTTCAAGCAAAAGATATGGCTGATGCTGTGAAAATTGCACAGCAAATCGCGTTTGAAGGCGACAATGTTTTATTGTCTCCTGCCTGTGCCAGTTTCGATATGTTCAGTAGCTATGTTGAACGTGGAAATTGTTTCGAACAAGCCGTTAGGGAGATTGCAGCATGAGTGAGTCTTCACTGCAATTTGATAAAAGCTTGTTGTTTTCTACCGGCGCATTGCTGTTTATCGGTCTTGTGATGGTGTGTTCTGCGTCGATTACTGTTGCAGATAGTCGTCTTGAGCAACCTTTATACTTTTTCATACGCCAGTTTGCCTTTGCTGCAGTGGGTATAGCCATTGCCTGGGGATTCATTTCTGTCAGATTAGCCGTTTGGCAGCGCATTGCCCCACAACTGCTAATGGCTGGTGTGGCGATGTTAATTATGGTGCTTATTCCAGGCGTCGGACGTGAAGTCAATGGCAGCTCACGCTGGTTACCTCTTGGCCCTGTCAATTTACAAGTAGCAGAGCTGATTAAGCTGTTTGCCATTATCTACATTGCTGATTACTTGCAACGTCACCATGGACAGCTGCACGTCTCATTTTTAAAAGTCTTAGCGCCACTGACCCTGTTAGGTGTAGCAGCCTTATTGTTGTTATTACAACCTGATATGGGATCGATGGTGGTGATCATGTCAACCATGCTTGCCATGCTGTTTTTAGGTGGTGCCAGATTAGATGTGTTTGCGACATTGATTGGTGTGATGGGGCTGCTATTTGCGATGCTGGTCTGGATTGCACCATACCGTCTGGAACGTTTACAGAGTTTTATGGACCCTTGGGCTGACCCATTTGGTAGTGGTTTTCAGTTAACACAGGCACTAATTGCCTTTGGTCGTGGCGACTGGTTCGGTGTGGGTCTTGGTAGCAGTATGCAGAAGTTATTTTATTTACCTGAGGCGCATACCGACTTTCTGTATTCGATTATTGCAGAAGAACTGGGACTGATTGGTGCACTGACGGTCATTGTGTTGTTCTTCGTCTTTATCTGGCGAGCTCTGGCGATCGGACGTGCTGCAGAGCAGGCTGGACAAGTATTTGGTGCACAGATCGCTTATGGCATCGGCATTTGGTTGGGGTTACAGGCTTGCGTCAATATTGGTGTGAACATGGGGGCGCTTCCGACAAAAGGTCTGACTTTGCCATTAATGAGTTATGGCGGCAGTAGTTTGGTGATTGTGTGTGCGGCGATTGCACTGTTATTCCGTGTCGATATGGAAACACGAATACCTGAAAAAGCCTCAGCGAGGATCAGACGATGAAAAGAGTCATGATTATGGCGGGTGGTACCGGTGGACATGTCTTCCCTGCACTTGCGGTGGCAGAAGAGTTACGTCTGAGAGATGTTGAAGTTTCGTGGATTGGTACCACTCATGGTATTGAAGCGAAATTAGTGCCTACAGCTGGCTATCTATTATCAGAAATTAAAGTCAAAGGCTTACGTGGGAACGGTGTGCTTGGTTGGTTAATAGCGCCATTTAAAGTCGTCAAAGCGGTACTGGAAGCGGGCTCACTCATTCGTCAATTAAAACCTGATGTAGTGATGGGGCTGGGTGGTTTTGCCTCTGGTCCTGGTGGATTTGCAGCATGGTTGATGGGAAAACCATTAATTATTCATGAACAAAATGCGATTCCAGGTCTGACGAACCGTTTATTAGCAAAATTAGCAGACAAAGTGCTAACAGGTTTCCCTGACAGTTTTGATAAAAAAATCGATGCAGAGTGGGTAGGTAATCCCGTAAGGAAAACGATTGAAGATTTACCGATGCCACACCTTCGTCAGACAGAAAAATCAGGTCGATTAAATCTATTGGTCTTGGGCGGAAGCCTGGGCGCACGGTCATTGAATACCTTCGTGCCGCAAGCGTTAGCCAAGATATCCGCTGACCATCGTCCTGAAGTCATCCATCAGTGTGGTAGCAAGCATAGTGATGATTGCCGCCAATCATATAAAGACGCTGGTGTTGAGGCTGATGTTAAAGAGTTTATTGAGGATATGGCAGCGGCATATGCCTGGGCTGATTTAGTGATATGCCGAGCTGGCGCACTGACTGTGGCAGAAGTCGCTGCGGCCGGTATTGCATCAATTTTAGTGCCTTATCCATATGCCGTGGATGATCATCAGACCCACAATGCTGCGGTCTTAGTGGATACGAATGCAGCAATTTTAATGGCAGATCAAGATTTAGATGCTGATGTAATTGCGAATACGGTCCGTCGACTTGATGGAGACAGAGAAGGGTTATTAAACATGGCAAATGCGGCAAGACAAGTCGCAAAAATGGGCACAGCAGCGCATATCGCTGATATTTGTATGGAGGCTGCCAATGGATAGACTGACCTCAGCCATGCAGAGCCGCGTTAAGCATATCCACTTCATCGGTATTGGTGGCGTGGGTATGGGCGGTATCGCAGAAGTATTATTGAACTTGGGTTATCAAGTTAGTGGTAGTGATTTAGCTGAGAACAGCTTGATCAAGCATCTTCGTAGTCTGGGTGCGACCATTATGATTGGCCATGATGCATCGTATCTTGACGATGCTGATGTAGTGGTGGTTACTACGGCTGTCAGCGAAGATAATGTTGAATTAGTGGCTGCTAGAGAGCAATTGATTCCTGTTGTACCCAGAGCGGAAATGTTGGCCGAGCTGATGCGATTTAGTTATGGCATTGCTGTAGCAGGAACGCATGGTAAAACCACAACAACCAGCTTGATAGCCGCCTTATTAAGCGAAGGCGAGCTGGATCCTACCTTTGTGATTGGTGGACGTTTAAATAGTGCCGGCACGAACGCGCGTTTGGGTACAGGGCGTTATCTGGTCGCTGAAGCTGATGAAAGTGACGCATCATTCTTATACCTGCAGCCAATGATTGCGGTGGTGACGAATATTGATGAAGATCATATGGCGACATATGACGGTGATTTTGGCAAATTGAAGGCCACCTTCATTGAATTTCTTCATCACTTACCATTCTATGGACTGGCAGTGTTATGTCTTGATGATCCGGTTATCCAATCGTTATTGGCTGATGTAACCAGACCGTTTATCACTTACGGACAAAACCCTGATGCTGATTATCAGTTAATGGAACTGACGCAGCATCAGGGGCAAAGCTTTTTCACCGTGGTAGAGAAACGTTCAGGACAGAGCTTCCCTGTCACATTGAATATGCCTGGCTTACACAATGCCTTGAATGCGACTGCTGCCATGGCTGTAGCACGTAACCTTGATGTCAGTGTCACTGATTGCCAAAGAGCCTTACTGAAGTTTGATGGTGTAGGACGACGCTTTAATCTGCTGGGTCAGGTTAAAGCGGGTACAGGTCAGGCCATGTTGATTGATGATTATGGGCATCATCCGACTGAGATCGCAGCCACGCTTGCCGCCACACGAGGTGGTTGGCCAAATAACCGTTTAGTTTTGGTATTCCAACCTCATCGCTACACACGCACACGTGACTTGTTTGAAGATTTTGCGCATGTCTTATCCAGTGTTGATGTGCTGGTTGTGTTAGAGGTCTATCCAGCCGGTGAAGCAAAAATTGCCGGGGCAGATGCACGTAGTTTATGTCGGGCTATCCGCTTGCGTGGCCAGGTTGAGCCTGTATTTGCAGAAGACAAGCAGGAACTCTACGCATTATTACCGGGCCTTCTACAAGACGGCGATGTGTTGTTGACATTAGGTGCTGGAGATATCGGCCGGATGGCACAGGCTTTACCTGAGATCTTAAACGATGGGGGTGCTGAATGATGGCATTACCTCGGACTTTAAAAGGCGAACTAAAAACAAATGAGCCACTGTCTCGTTATAACTCATGGCGTGTAGGAGGGCCGGCAAAACAGCTTTACCGTCCTACCGACAGAAATGATCTCGCCCTGTTTTTACAACAACTACCTGCAGAAGAACCTGTGCTATGGGTCGGTCTGGGTAGTAACTTATTAATACGTGATGGCGGTTTTGCCGGCACTGTGATTGTCACCGCAGGCGCATTGCAAACCATCGATGTCATTGATAATGAGATTACGGCAGAAGTCGGGCTCTATTGCAGCAAGTTAGCGAAACAGGCGGCGAAGGCTGGCTTAAAAGGCGCTGCTTTCTGGGCAGGGATTCCGGGTACTTTAGGTGGTGCCTTAGCCATGAATGCTGGTGCTCATGGTGTTGAAACATGGGACTCCGTCGTAGAAGTCACAACAATTGATAAACAAGGTGAGTTGCATCTCTACAATGCTGATCAGTTTGAGGTGAGTTACCGTCATGTGAACTTGCCAGAAAATCAGTGGTTCGTAGCAGCAAAAATGCGGTTTGAACAAGGTGATAAAGAGATTGAGCTGGAGCTTATCCGTGACCTACTGAAAAAAAGAAATATCAGTCAACCCACCAATCAACCTTGTGCAGGTTCAGTTTTTCGAAACCCACCCGGCGACTTTTCTGGTCGTTTGATTGAAGTCAGTGGTCTGAAAGGACTCACAGTGGGCGGTGCCAGTGTGTCAGATAAACATGCAAACTTTATCGTCAATAATGGTGATGCCACGGCAAAAGACATTGAGACACTTATTTTTGAAGTACAGCAGCGGATTGAGCAAGAGCATGGCGTTAAGCTGATTCCAGAAGTTCATATAATCGGAGAGCCATCATGATAAAACGCACTGTGTCTGCTGCTGAATTTGGTCGTGTTGCTGTACTGATGGGCGGCCGATCTGCTGAACGTGAGATTTCACTCATTAGTGGCAATGCGGTATTAGCTGGCTTACAACGTAGTGGTATCGATGCGTATGGCATCGATGTCAGCTTCGATATCTGTCAAAAAATGAACAGTGGTGAATTTGATCGTGCGTTTATCGTCCTCCATGGACGTGGCGGTGAAGATGGTGAAATTCAAGGTTTTTTACAGGCCATCAATCTGCCTTACACCGGAAGTGCAATTAGTGCTTCTGTACTGTCCATGAACAAACGATTGAGCAAATTAGCGTGGATTCAACAGGGTTTACCAACTGCCCTGTTTGTTCCTGTGTGTGCACAAACCAATACGGATGAATTAGTTGCTGATTTAGGGCTACCTCTCATCATCAAGCCTGTTAACGAAGGTTCCAGCATTGGAATGTCCAAGGTCAATGACCACAGTGAATTACAACAGGCCATTGATTTGGCATTGAAATATGACACCGATGTTATCGCTGAGCAGTGGATACACGGGGAGGAATATACCGTTGCCATTCTAGACGGTGAAGCTCTACCTGCCATCCGTTTAAAAACGCCACATGAATTTTATGATTTTGACGCCAAGTATCACGCCAACGACACTGAATATTTATGTCCCTGTGGTTTGGAAGCCGATGTTGAACAGGGTATGCAAGACATCGCGTTAAAAGCCTTTAATGCCCTAGGCATGCAAGGATGGGGGCGTATCGACTTTATGCGTGACAAGCAAGGCAATCTGTTTTTACTTGAAGCAAACAGTGTTCCCGGTATGACCGATCACAGTCTAGTCCCCATGGCTGCGAAGCAAGCTGGAATGTCATTCGATGATTTAGTCTGCCGCATTTTAGAAACAAGCTTCAGAGGTGAGGGCTGATGGCTAAACAGCGGAGAGGCGCCATATTACAAGAGCCAGCTAAGGTAAAACAGCCCAGGTCGCCACTGGCATGGAAAAAATTGTTCAAACATGCCGCCACGTTGGCTTTGGTCGTCGTCTTAGTGGCGGGAGGAATGTATCTGCGTGAAGCCGATACCTTGCCTGTGAAGCACGTGACGGTAGATGGCACTTTACGCCATACCGACAGAAATGAGTTAGTCAAAGCGGTGATGCCTTTTGTCAGAGGCAGTTTTTTAGATGTAGATGTAGCCAGTATTCAAAAAGCAGGTGAGACCTTGCCTTGGGTCGAGCAAATACAGGTGAGACGAATCTGGCCAGATACCTTGCATTTGATGGTTGCTGAGCATGAAGCGGTTGCTCGCTGGAATGATGATGGCTTGGTCAACCGTCACGGAAAAGTGTTTAAGCCCAGCAAAGACACAATGCCTGATGGTTTGATTCAGTTGCATGGCCCAGATGGCACCAGTGAAATGCTGTCGCGACGATTGGTCGATGTTCAGCAAAAAGTGAATGTGCTGGGCTTACGAGTCATCAGTATGAGCATGGATAAACGCCGTGCCTGGCAAGTAGATTTTAAAGAAGGATTACATCTTAAATTGGGCCGTACAGATGATGAAGACAGGTTGACCCGCTTTGTTAACGTCTATTTGGGTGGGCTAGGTACATTTAAAGACCTGATTAAAGAAATTGATATGCGTTACACCAATGGGCTGGCAGTGGTATGGAAATCCGGCCAGCAACCTGACTTTAATGGAACAGTATGATGTCGAAACGAACTGAAAGAGAACTTATCGTTGGATTGGATATCGGTACATCAAAGGTTGTCGCAATTGTTGCGGCACCTGTTGTTGATGCCGGCCCCAATGATAATGCGCTCGAAATTATTGGCATTGGTTCTCACCCTGCCAGAGGCATGAAAAAAGGGGTTGTCGTCAATATCGAATCGACAGTGCAGTCGATTCAGCGTGCGATTGAAGAAGCTGAATTGATGGCCGGTTGCCAGATTTATTCAGTCTATGCAGGTATTGCCGGAAGCCACATTCGAAGCCTGAATTCTCATGGAACGGTGGCTATTCGCGATAAGGAAGTGACTCAGGGCGATATTGATCGGGTGATGGATGCAGCACGAGCTGTGCATTTCCCCGGAGACCAACAATTACTGCATGTATTGCCACAGGAATACATTATCGATAACCAGGAAGGCATACGTGAACCAATTGGGATGTCAGGTGTACGTTTGGAAGCAAAAGTTCACCTGATTACGGGTGCTGTCAGTGCGGCTCAGAACATCACAAAATGTATTGAACGTTGTGGTTTAACAGTTGATGGCATTGTGCTTGAGCAAATGGCATCCAGTTATTCTGTCTTAGATCAGGACGAAAAAGAACTGGGTGTTTGTATCGTTGATATCGGCGGTGGAACCACGGACATAGCTGTGTTCGTTGATGGCGCGATTCGCCACACAGCAGTGATTCCGATTGCCGGCGATCAGGTCACCAATGATATCGCCGTGGCATTACGCACACCCACGCAATATGCCGAAGAAATCAAAATTAAATACGCCTGTGCATTGACACAACTGGCTCGTGAAGATGAAACCATTGAGGTACCGAGTGTGGGGGACAGGCCACCACGTCAGCTTGCTAGACAAACTCTAGCTGAAGTGGTTGAGCCGAGATATGAAGAATTATTGATGTTAGTTCAGGCTGAACTACGTCGTAGTGGGTTTGAAGAATTACTGGCTGCGGGCATTGTGCTGACAGGCGGTAGTTCGAAAATGGAAGGCGCTATTGAGCTTGCTGAAGAGGTCTTCCACCTTCCTGTGCGTTTGGGAGTGCCACAGCATGTCGGGGGACTTGTTGATGTGGTGCGTAACCCAATTCATGCAACAGGTGTTGGGTTGCTGTTATTTGGCAATCAGGAGCATGCCCCAGGGCATGGTGAAATTAAAGTAAGTGAAGGCTTAAAAGGCATGCTGGCAAGAATGAAAAGCTGGTTCCAAGGGAATTTTTAAGCTGAGTAATTGAGCATGTTTGTTTTACACAATTTTTTGGGGGAGAAGTTATGACTTTTGAATTAATTGATACATACAGTGAAAATGCTGTCATTAAAGTGATTGGTGTTGGTGGTGGTGGCGGTAATGCGCTTGAGCATATGGTTGTCAACCAAATTGAAGGGGTGGATTTCATCAGTGCAAACACGGATGCTCAAGCATTACGTAAAAGCTCAGCAACCACACAACTGCAACTGGGTGGTGACATTACTAAAGGCTTGGGTGCAGGTGCCAATCCTGATGTGGGTCGTCAAGCAGCGTTAGAAGACAGAGAACGCATCATGGAAGTGATCGATGGTGCAGATATGGTCTTTATCACAGCCGGTATGGGTGGTGGTACTGGCACAGGTGCTGCACCGGTCGTTGCTCAAGTGGCCAAAGAAATGGGTATTCTGACGGTAGCTGTCGTTACCAAACCTTTCCCATTCGAAGGTGGCAAGCGTATGAAAATTGCGCAAGCGGGTATTGAAGAATTAGGTCAACATGTTGATTCGTTGATTACCATTCCGAACGAGAAGTTATTGAAGGTACTGGGTAAAGATATGACTTTGCTGAATGCCTTTAAATCAGCCAATGATGTCTTGTTAGGTGCTGTTCAGGGTATTGCTGAATTAATCACACGTGAAGGTATGATTAACGTTGACTTTGCTGACGTTCGTACTGTGATGTCAGAAATGGGCATGGCAATGATGGGCACGGGGCATGCTAAAGGTGAGCATCGTGCACGTGAAGCCGCGAAATTAGCGGTCTCAAGCCCATTATTAGAAGATGTCGATTTGGCTGGTGCCCGTGGCGTATTGGTCAATATTACTGCTGGTCTGGACATGAGTATCGGTGAGTTCGAAGAAGTGGGTAACACCATTAAAGAATTTGCTTCAGATGACGCTACAGTAGTTGTTGGAACCGTGATTGACCCAGACATGACTGACGAGTTGAGAGTGACCGTTGTGGCGACAGGTTTAGGCGCACCGAGAGTCGCTGTAGCGAAAGCGCCGGAAGAAGCTGCACCACAAATTGAAATTGTGAAAAAGCCAGTTGAAATCGATTACGATGAACCAACAGTCATTCGCAATGGTAAAGATAGCCAGCAGAAACAAGTCGCCAACGGAGATGTCAATATGGATTATTTGGATATTCCAGCCTTTCTGCGTCGTCAGGCGGATTGATTTAGTATAGCTGCTTATATTCTGCTTATGATATTATGCTTTGATCTGTAACTGTTTAAGGGGGTAAAACACCGTGATAAAGCAACGAACATTGAAGAATGTGATTCGTGCGACCGGTGTCGGTTTGCATAGTGGTGAGATGGTATATCTGACCCTGCGACCTGCCGCCCCTAATACAGGCATTATTTTTCGTAGAGTGGATCTGGACCCGGTTGTCGAGATTCAGGCAAAAGCTGAGAATGTGGGTGAAACCGCTCTATCGACCACGCTGATTGAACATGGTCAACGTGTTTCAACAGTGGAGCATTTATTATCTGCATTTGCCGGCTTAGGTATTGATAATGCTTATATTGACCTGAATGCAGCTGAAGTACCCATTATGGACGGCAGTGCCGGTCCATTTGTGTTCTTGGTGCAGTCGGCAGGTATTGAAGAGCAGAATGTGGCTAAACAGTTCATCCGCATCAAAAAACCAGTTGTGATGGAAGACGGTGATAAATGGGCGAAATTTGAACCATTTGATGGTTTTAAAGTGTCATTTACTATCGATTTCGAGCATCCTGCATTTACTGGACGACCTCAACAAGTCGATGTTGATTTCTCCTCCACATCGTTTGTTCGTGAAGTCAGTCGTGCACGCACATTTGGTTTTATGAAAGATATCGAAAAGTTACGCGAAAACAATCTGGCATTAGGTGGCAGTATGGATAATGCCATCGTGGTTGATGATTACCGTGTGTTGAATGAAGATGGCTTACGTTATGAAGATGAATTTGTTCGTCATAAAGTGCTGGATGCCATCGGTGATTTGTATTTGCTGGGACACAGTCTGATTGGTGCTTTCAAAGGCCATAAGTCAGGACATGAGGTGAATAACAAATTATTACGGAAATTATTAGCTCAGGAAGATGCCTGGGAGTTGGTCAGCTTCGAAGACGATAAAGATGCCCCCATTCTTTTTAGTCGACCTGCTGCCTCAATTTCAAGCTAATTTTTCTGATTGGATTGACGTTTAGCGAGTTTATTCAAGGCGGCCTTTAATGGGCCGTCTTGCATTTCAGCGGCAGTACTTGTTAGAAGTTCTGCCGTTTCAGTTGATACACGGAGCGTATTCGGATTCATTTTCGATTTAAGCGGTTCGCTTTGTGGTCTGACTTTGACCTCCAGTTTTTTTACTGGATTCGGTAAATGCGCTGATAAGGTTTTACAAATAAAGGCAGCCTGAAAGCGCAATAAACTCGCATAATTGGCTTTATCAGTGAGAATGATGATTTTATCTTCCGTGATGTTTGCCAATGTGCAATGATTACTAAATTTTAAAGGCAGGCTTTTTTGTAAAATGGTGTTAAGCTTGTTCAGTTTTTGGGCGCGAATTGATAACCATTTCATCTGGTTATCGTTTTGATAGAGTTGACCAATGCGCTCAGGTTTTTTTGACATATTATTTTAAGTGACTGAAAAAGGATAACAATGCAGGTTATCATTATATCCTCAAACAGCAAGACCCATAAGCATTGGCATTTAACGCGATCCAGTTTGTTCGTGCTGATGCTGATGCTGACATGCCTTATTAGTGTTAGTAGCTATAGCCTGGCGAAATGGCTCTATACAGACCGCATAACAGAAAATCTCCAGCCTGTCCCCGTTCCTACTCTCTCTTCTAGTTCAAATCCCATCGATACCACTCAGAACCTGGACGAAAATCAAGAAGAAAATTTACAAGATTTTTATGCCAAACAGCTCGGTGGTTTACAGGCAGAAACTATACGTTTGAAAATGTTCAGTGAGCGTCTGGCGCAAATTGCAGGCTTTGAGACAGAAGACTTTTCTTTAGATGAGCATCCTGGTCAAGGTGGTATTGAACATGATGGCTCGCCTCTTAATAGTGAGGCACTGGAAAGAGGTATCCAACAGCTATCAAGTCAATTACGTGGTCAGAGTGATACATTAAATGCCCTTGAAGAGTATCTCATCACAAAAGAAAATATTGCGGCAGGTATTCCTGAAGGTAAACCGGTTAAAAATGGCTGGGTGTCATCATTTTATGGCAATCGTATCGACCCGTTTAATGGTAAAAAAACCTTCCATGAAGGTATCGACATTGCCGGCAAAGAAGGCAGTCCAGTCATGGCTGTAGCCGATGGTATTGTCAGCTGGGTGGGTGATCGTGGCGGTTATGGTGGCTTAGTCGAAGTCGACCATGGTAACGGCTATGTCACACGATATGCCCACAATAAAACAATAAAGGTGAGTAAGGGCGAGCGCGTCAGTAAGGGTGAAGTGGTGGCGCTGATGGGATCGACAGGGCGGTCAACCGGCCCACACGTTCACTACGAAGTCTTACGTGACGGCCAACATATCAATCCTTATAGTTTTATCAAGTAAATTCTTTTGAGCTCTTGTTTTATTTGTGGGAAGTCTCCACATGAAACAATGTGATCTACAAACACTGACTTTGTCCGCGTTATAATCACAAGTTTATTACTTTTATCGGTGTTCACGCCGTAATCAACACAGTTTAAGGCGAAAAAATGGTTAGCAAGTTTTTCAGTAAAATTTTTGGTAGTCGTAACGAGCGCGTATTGAAAAAAATGCGTAAGACGATAGATGAGATTGCCAAGTTTGAAACAGAAATAGAACAACTTGATGACCCGGCGTTACAAGCCAAAACTGAGGCATTTAAACAGCGTCTTGCTGATGGCCAAACTATCGATGACATATTGACTGAAGCTTTTGCCGTTGTGCGTGAAGCCAGTAAACGTGTTCTCGGCATGCGTCACTTCGATGTCCAATTAATCGGTGGCATGGTGTTGAATGATGGCAAAGTCGCTGAGATGAAAACCGGTGAAGGTAAAACACTTGTTGCGACATTGGCTGTCTATTTGAATGCACTTGAAGGTAAAGGTGTTCACGTCATCACGGTTAATGATTACCTTGCAAAACGTGACGCCACGCAAATGGGTAAACTATATGAGTTCCTTGGACTGACAACAGGCGTTATTGTTGGCGGCCTGGGTAATGATGAACGTCGTGAAGCCTATAACTGTGATATCACCTATGGCACCAATAATGAATTTGGTTTCGATTACCTCCGTGACAATATGGCGTTTCGTTTGGAAGAGAGAGTCCAGCGTGAATTAAATTTTGCTGTCATCGATGAGGTTGACTCTATTCTGATTGACGAAGCCAGAACACCGCTGATCATTTCTGGGCCAGCAGAAGACAGTTCAGAGTTATATCAAAAAATTAATACGCTTATCCCTAGCTTGAGCAAACAAGAAGGTGAGGGCGATGACGTTACCGTAGAAGGTGACTACACACTGGACGAAAAAAATAAGCAGGTTCACTTTACCGAGTCCGGTCATGAAAAAATTGAGTCGATGCTCACTGATATCGGTTTGTTATCAGCCGATGCCAGCTTATATGATGCGGCCAATATTGGTTTAATGCACCACGTCACCGCTGCGTTACGTGCGCATGTCTTGTTCCAACGCGACGTGGACTACATTGTTCAGGATAACCAAATTGTCATTGTCGATGAATTCACCGGAAGAAGCATGCCCGGTCGTCGTTGGTCTGAAGGCTTACACCAAGCGGTTGAAGCCAAAGAAAATGTGAAGATTCAAAACGAGAATCAAACCTTAGCCTCTATCACTTTCCAGAACTATTTCCGTCTGTATTCTAAATTATCGGGCATGACAGGTACTGCGGATACTGAAGCTTACGAGCTGCAATCCATTTATGGCCTGGAAGTTGTGGTCATTCCGACCCACAAAGAAATGCAACGTAAAGATGAAGCAGACCGTATTTATCTCACCGCAAAAGAAAAATACGATGCCATTCTGGAAGATGTAAAAGATTGTGTGAAGCGTGGACAACCTGTCCTGGTAGGGACAGCGTCTATTGAAAGCTCAGAATATCTTCATAGCCTGCTTAAAAAGGCCAAAATCCCACACGAAGTACTCAACGCTAAATTCCACGAAAAAGAAGCACACATTATTGCGAATGCAGGTATGCCTTCAGCGGTAACGATTGCCACCAATATGGCTGGTCGCGGTACCGATATTGTGCTCGGCGGTAGTTTAGATGCTGAGTTAGATGGTTTGCCAGAAGATACAAGTGACGAGCAAAAACAAACCATCCGCCAAGCGTGGATGAACCGTCATGAAGCGGTATTAGCAGCAGGTGGTTTGCATATCATTGGTACTGAGCGTCATGAGTCTCGTCGTATTGATAATCAACTTCGTGGCCGTTCCGGTCGTCAGGGTGACCCCGGCTCAACACGCTTTTATCTGTCTCTTGAAGATAATCTAATGCGTATTTTTGCTTCAGACCGGATGGCTGGACTCATGCAGAAATTAGGCATGGAAGAGGGTGAAGCTATTGAACACCCTTGGGTATCACGTGCCATTGAAAATGCCCAACGCAAAGTGGAAGGGCATAACTTCGATATTCGTAAACAATTGCTCGAATTTGATGATGTCGCCAACGATCAACGTAAGGTTGTTTACGAGCAGCGTAATGAGCTGATGGCTGCAGACGATGTTTCAGAGACCATCTCATCAATGCGCAGCACGGTGATTAATGATGTTATCAGTATGTATATTCCACCTAATAGCATTGATGAACAGTGGGATATTTCAGGCTTAGAGGAAGCACTCAGAGAAGAGTTTGCTCTTGAAGCACCTGTAGCCGAATGGTTAGAAAATGATGACTCTTTACATGAAGAGTCATTAAGAGAACGCATCGTAGGAGAAGCAGAGAAGGCATACAAACAAAAAGAAGAAGCGGTTGGCTCAGAATTAATGCGTCACTTTGAAAAAGCCATCATGTTACAAACGCTGGACTCCCAATGGAAAGACCATCTGGCCCAGATGGATTATTTACGTACAGGGATTAATCTACGTGGCTACGCACAGAAAGATCCTAAGCAGGAATATAAACGTGAATCGTTTAGCCTGTTTAAAGCTATGCTCGACAATATTAAGCATGAAGTCATTAAACTCATCTCTCGCGTACAGATTAGAGCTGAAGAAGATGTGGAAGCGGTTGAAGAACAGCGCCGTCAGACAGCTGAAATGGAATATCAACACGAGCAGGCTCAACAACTAGCCAGTGAAGAGAATCAAGAAGAAGATCTTGCTGCTCATCAACCTTATACTCGTGACGGCAGTAAAATCGGTCGTAACGATCCTTGCCCATGTGGCAGTGGTAAAAAATTCAAACAATGTCATGGAGCTATTCGTTAATGGCAGTCAATTTGTCAGCACCTAAGGCGGAAGATTTACTGGCCATTGATGGTATTCGCCTTGCCACGGCTAGTGCAGGAATAAAAAAGCCAGGCAGACAAGATGTTGTATTGATAGAACTCGCTGAAGGCACACAGACAGCCGCGGTTTATACAACGAATGCTTTTTGTGCTGCCCCTGTCATTGTGGCGAAACAGCATCAAGCAGCTGAAGCGACACGATATTTATTAATTAATTCTGGCAATGCTAACGCCGGTACTGGTGAAGCTGGCCTGGTTGCAGCTAAAGCGTGTTGTCAGGCTGTAGCAGAAGTCGCTGGGGTCAATGAAGCGAATGTTTTACCATTCTCTACAGGTGTAATAGGTCAACCATTACCTGTCGATAAGATCCGTGCCGTTTTGGCTGATACCTATGATGGTCTAACAGCTGATAACTGGTTAGCCGCTGCTCAAGGCATTATGACAACAGATACGCTCGCTAAGGCGAAGTCTGTGCAAGTTGAATTAGCTGGCAAAACCGTTACGATAACCGGTATATCTAAAGGATCCGGCATGATTCGACCTGATATGGCCACGATGCTGGCTTATATCGCGACTGATGCCAACGTGGATTATGCTGTTTTAACCACCATGCTAAACAATGCCATGAATCATTCTTTCAACCGCATCACGGTGGATGGTGATACCTCTACAAATGATGCGTGCGTGCTAATGGCCACTGGCCAGGCAGGCAATGCAAAGATTACTCAGATTACCTCAGAAGAAGGCGAAGCCTTGCAAAAGGCAATGAATGATATTTGTTGTTATCTGGCGCAAGCTATCGTACGTGACGGTGAAGGTGCGACCAAGTTCATTACCATTAATGTAGAGCAAGGACAGAGCCAGGAAGAATGCCGCCAGGTTGCCTATACCATTGCCCATTCACCATTAGTCAAAACAGCACTGTTTGCTTCTGATCCAAATTGGGGAAGAATCCTTGCGGCAGTGGGACGAAGCGGTTTAGCTGATTTTGATTTATCAGGTGTGTCTATTTTTATTAATGATGTCTGTATCGTTAAATCCGGCCAGCCTGATCCAGATTATACTGAAGAGAAGGGGCAGGCTGTCATGGCCGAGTCTGAAATTGTCATCACGGTGAAATTGAACCGTGGTGCTGCACATGATCAAGTTTGGACATGTGACTTTTCGTATGACTATGTGAAAATAAACGCAGAGTATCGCACTTAAGCTAGAGCTATCCATGAGCGACAATACCATTACCACCCTAAGTGATTTCTTAGAGCAGAGTGGCGCCCATTATCGTGTTTTTGATATGGGACGCAGAGTGACCAAGCTGAGTGCAAAGAAATTTACCCGCTTTGAAGCGGCTGAAGTGCCATATCCTTATCCGTTTCAACGTACAGCCTTATTTGGCATTATTTTTTGGCATCCTCAGTTCACAGATAGACATTACGTCTGGTTTTTGAAGTTTCCGCTTGATGAGCAGGGCTTGCTGATACAAGCGGCGCGAGATGAGTTTCTGGTGATGGTTCTGGATAGAGTTGGTGAGTGTTTACTCGCAGCTGCAGATGGAAATTACATAGAAGGTGCCCTAAAAGATAGTCCATACAGTTTTAATCCTCGTGAAGATCGGATGGCCGCCTTTAATGCTCAGGCCACAAAGAGTCTGAGTTTAAAAGCCTCGTCATTCTATGAAGCGGCCTTTGCGTATTTTACTGGGCAAAAATCGTTCGACAGTTGGCAAGTGCTCGGCATGCAGGGTGTGGCTGATGTGGCAGTGAGAACTGATGATAGAGCGTTGACGAAAGCCATAATACAAACCCTGCCTCAATTACCGCCTCAACCTTTTCATATGTTGACGTCTTTTATGGAAAATGCAGAGCCCGCTAATAATCTGGTCGAAGCACTACAGTGGCGATTGAAGAATGAGTTGGAACAGAATCAGCCTGATATGGCAGAAATTTGTGCCTGCCTAAGGGCTGTGTCAAATAGTTCTGCTCAGGGCATAGTTGAAAGTATGGTCAAGCAAGTGCTTTGTTCAGACATCAGCCGTCATATCGAAGTCCTAGCTGTTATCGCTGGTAGATGTTGGAAAGTGCTTGAAGAGCCTGAACTCTGTCAGCTATATGTTGAGAGGCTCGCTATTAATGAAGCTGATTATGAAGGCTTTAGCCATATATTGGCGGACTTAATGTATATGCCTGCCATGCGAGACAAGGTTATGTCTGCTTTACGTAACCCAAATCGCTCAGCTGAGTTGACGCAGCAAGTCGGAAAGATGTTCGGTTAAGAAGCTTAAGCGGACAAAGCAGGAAATAAGCCTTTCAGACCATTGGCAATAAATTCAACGGCGATGGCTGTGAGAATCAGTCCCATAATACGTGTCGCAATGTTAATACCATTGCTTGACATACGTCTTGCTATCCACGGCACAAGCAGCAATAAAATCCATAGCAGTAAGCCCAGCAGAATGATGTCCAGAGCAATCAGGCTGTAATGAGCGACACCATGTCCTTTGTATGCATTGATGATGACGGTACTGATGGCGCCAGGACCTGCCAGTAGGGGCATGGCGAGAGGCACGACGGCAATTGACTCACCAGACTGTTGTGCCAGTTCATGATTTTGTTTCAAGCCCTTACTGGTGTTATGTAGCATTCCTATCCCCATTAATAAGAGCAGGATACCGCCGCCAACACGAAATGAATTGATGCTGATACCAAAAAACTCTAATACCCATTGCCCGAAAAAGGCTGTCACCAGCAGAATAGTAGTCGCTGCAATAATGACGGTTCGCGCGATCTTCGCTCGTTCAGCACTACTATAGTCAGCAGTCAGGCTAATATAGATTGGAATAATGCCTAGGGGATTAACAATGGCGATTAATGACACCAGAAATTTTGTGTATTCCGTATATTCGAGCATGCTTTAGCTTAAATTCTTATCTTCAATGTCAGTCACAATGCCATCAATGGTCTTGGCATTTTTTTCTCGCCAATAGTCTTCAATCCCTTCAACGCCTTTTTTTTCAGCCCAATTATTGAGTTGTTCGCGTTCGCCCTGATAAGCATAGTAAGGGACGGCCATACCACAGGATGTTTGCACGAGCTCAATGCTGAGATCGAAGATCTGCCGTGCACCGGGAAGGGCATCAAATAAGTGATATAAGTCGCTCCATTCGGCATCATTATGATGAATGACTTTGGCAGTACCATACAGACGCAGGATCATTGGCTTACCATGAAATGCAGTGAACATGACTGTCATTCTTGGCAATTGCTGAATATGACCAGCGGTTTCATTACCACTACCCGTGACATTTAGCCAAATCACTCTATTTGGTGTCAGTACACGCAAAGAATCCATTCCCTTAGGCGAAATATTAACCCGACTGTCTTCTGTTGCCGTGCCCACAAAAAAAATGTGCTGCTGTTGGATGAATTCGATTAAGCGATCAGATAAGGCATCAAACTTTTGTCCCATATGGTTTTTAACTCTCTGTTCTTGTCATCATTAGTTTCTGCCACTCTTGTTCCATCATGATGTCAAAATTTGTCTCAACACGGTCAAGAAAAACATGTCCTTGCAGATGATCAAATTCATGCTGAAAAACACGTGCTAGAAAATCATCATAATGCGTTTCGACCCATTCTGCATGACGCATTTGGTAACGAACCTGTATATGTGTGTGACGCGGAACTAAACCACGAATACCGGGTAAACTCAGACAACCTTCCCAATCTTTTTCTTGTGTATTTGAGGTAGTAATAATCTCTGGATTAATGACAAAAAACGCAGGTATATCAGGCGCATGCGGATAACGGGCATTAGGATGGGAAGACATGATAAAAAAACGTTGTGAGATGCCCACTTGTGGCGCTGCTATGCCCATGCCACCTTTTTCAAGAACAAATTCCATGAGCGCATCGAGTTGAGCCTGGAACTCAGGATTTAGAATATCTTCAACTTTTTCAGTTGCTTGGCGAAGCACTGGGTGCCCTAACTGAAAAATAGTGAAGTCTTTTGTCATATCAACGGGGCTTGTAAAGGATCATGTAATCGGAACCAACCAGCAATACTGTAACGATCTCGACAGCTTTTGACTACTTCATGAGGAAACTCCTCACTCAAGAAAATAACAAAACTGCCAAAATTTGGGTTGACCGTCTCAATGACAGTGTTAGTCTCAGGCGCATAAATTAACAACTGACCGCCATCTTCTTCCTGCCATTCTGGGTTGAGATAGAGCACGGTAGTTAAAACCCGGTTAGATTCACCTTTAAAAGCATCCATATGTTTTTTATAAAAAGCGCCGGGTGCGTAATGTGCGTAGTGAGCTTCATAGTCAAACAAGCCCATAAACAGTCGGCGGTTTATAGCGAGCCTAAACTCTGACATTTGATCGAGATAAGCCTTATCAGTGCTATTGTCTGGGGTTAACCAACGAGTTTGATCACGTCGAACAGCGTTATTCAACTGAAAATCCTGTTCTCGTCCAATACCTGCGCGTTTGAAATCATCATCATCTAAATTCATGACACGCTGATGAAGGGCATGATTAAGATTAGCGTGAAGAAGTTGTGGAAGAACACAGTAGCCGCGATCGGCGATGGTATCGGCGATAAGATCGTACGCTGACTCAGTAGGTTGTAGTAGTGGCTTCAAGCATGGAATCTCCAAACGGACAAATAAAACCAGACCAATTACTTAGATGGAGTGCTGTTAGTCGGGTGACCTGCTGGTTCCATTGAGGTAAGGGGTTGAACAGGTTGCAAAATTTAGCAAATTTTTCTTGGGTAGGTATGTTTTTTTTACTTACTAGCCGAAAAACCAATAGGCGACAGTGATAGCCGCCAAAATGCCAGCTATATCTGCGGCGAGTCCACAGCCGATAGCATGACGGATGTGCTTGATACCAACAGAGCCAAAATAGACTGCTAAAACATAAAAGGTGGTTTCAGTACTTCCCTGAACAATAGCCGAAAGTCGTCCGGAAAATGAGTCTGCACCATAGGCTTGCATCGTATCGACCATCATTGCTCGTGCGCCGCTGCCACTAAAAGGCTTCATCAATGCGGTGGGTAAGGCTTCTATAAAGCGGTCATCTAAACCCAGGCTCAAAATAATATAGCGTAAGCCTTCAGCAAGCATATCCATAGCACCGCTGGCGCGAAATACACCAATAGCTACGAGCATAGCTACCAGATAGGGAATAATGGTGATGGCTGTTTCAAACCCTTCTTTTGCCCCATCAACAAAGGCATCGTAAGCATTGATCCTTTTTTTCCAGGCGGCTGTGATAAATATAATGATCAGGGTAAATAAAATCAGGTTACTGATTAACGACGATTGGCTGACCATTTCTTGCTGCGGTAGATGAGAAAAATAGATGAGTAAGGCCAGCACAAACGCTGTGAAACTACCCAGATAAGCCAAAATAACACGATCCAGAAGATTAATTTTCTGTACCCATGCCACACTGAGTAAACCAACCAAAGTAGAGATATATGTGGCAATTAGAATGGGAATAAAGACATCGGTTGGGTTGGCTGCGCCCATTTGTGCACGATAAGTAAAGATGGTGACGGGAAACAAGGTGACAGCAGAGGTATTAATCACCAGAAACAGTATTTGGGCATTACTGGCAGTATCTTTGAACGGATTTAATTTCTGTAGTTCCTTCATGGCTTTGATGCCCAGCGGCGTCGCGGCATTATCCAGACCAAGTGCATTAGCAGAGATATTCATCACCATGGCCCCAATAGCTGGATGGTTTCTGGGAATATCGGGCATGAGGCGTTGAAATAATGGTGTTAAAGCCGCCGTCAGTAATTGAATAAAGCCGCTTCGCTCCCCGATTTTCATGATACCCAACCATAGTGCCAGCACACCTGTCAGCCCGAGAGAAATCTCAAAGGCGGTTTTGGCCAGTTCAAACATGGCTTGCATGAGTTGGGTGAATATTAACTGATCGCCCAGTACCAGTAATTTAAACAAGGCAACGAGAAACGCGATGAGAAAAAAAGCCATCCAGATAATATTCAGCATGCGCGTATTGTGGCATGAGTGTCTGCATTGCGGAAGTTAGTGGGAATAAAGACATAAAAAAGCCCGCTCAGTACGATTCACTTGCGGGCTCTTTTGAGTGCTTATATGGCCTTTAGTCGCGGTTAGCTTTTCTTTGCTTTTTTGCGGCTATGGCTGGACGTTTCTTGGTTTTTCCTGGCGGTCCATTTCGGCGAGGTTTTCTTTCTGATCTCGCAGATGACATATCTGCCTCAGCGCCGGGCAGACTAATCTCGAGCTGCTTATTATTAACCCAGACTTTTCTTAAATGCTGGAAAATATCTTTTGGCATACCATCAGGCAAATCAACCAGGCTGTGATCCTGATTAATCGTAATACGGCCAATCATACGACTATCCATACCAGCTTCATTGGCGATAGCACCCACGATATGCTTTGGCTCGACATTCTGTTCTACACCGACCTCGATCCGGTATGTCTTCATACCTTCTTCAGCCTGATGAGCTGCCTGACGGCGAGGACTACGTTCTGCTCTTGGTGGTCTTTCTGAACGCATACCACGTTCACCACGATTCGCTCGTTCAGGACGATCACCACGCTCAGCTCGCTCTCTAGGTTGTTTGCGTTCTGAATGGACAACAGGAGGATTTAAAGGACGACTTTTCTGTACCTGGAAGGCAAGGGCGGCAGCCATTTCAATCGGATCCGCATTATGTTCTTCTTGATACTGACGAATCAGATTTTCAAAAAAAGCGAGATCTTGAGATTCAATGGTTTCTGTCAGGTCTTGTTTAAAGGCCATAACACGACGGTCAGCAATATCTTCGCTACTAGGCAGTTGCATCCGAGTAATCGTCTGTTTAGTGGCTTTTTCAATCGCACCCAACATACGTTTTTCACGAGGAGAGACGAATAAAATCGCTTCACCTTTACGGCCTGCACGACCCGTTCTACCAATACGGTGAACGTAAGATTCGGTGTCATAAGGAATATCGTAATTGACGACGTGGCTCATACGTTCGATATCCAGACCGCGAGCAGCCACATCGGTGGCAACCAAGATATCAATCTTGCCTGCTTTCATTCTTTCGATGGTTTTTTCACGTAGCGCCTGATTCATATCACCGTTTAGTGGTGAACTGGCGTAACCACGTGCTTCTAGCTTTTCAGATAAATCCACTGTCGAATTTTTAGTACGCACGAAGATAATCATGCCATCAAAGTCTTCAACTTCAAGAATGCGCGTCAATGCATCCAGTTTATGTAACCCGGTTACCTGCCAGTAGCGTTGTGTGATCGTATCTACCGTCGATGTTTTTGATTTGATATGCACATCAACAGGATTATTGAGATAACGCTGTGCAACACGGTGTATTGGTTTAGGCATGGTGGCTGAGAATAAAGCCACCTGACGTGTTTCTGGTGTTTCTTTCAGAATGGTTTCAACATCATCAATAAAGCCCATGCGCAGCATTTCATCAGCTTCATCCAGAACCAGTGCTTTCAAATCTTCGAGGGGTAATTTACCGCGACGAATCAAATCAAGAATACGACCAGGCGTACCGACGATAACTTGTGGGCTACGTTGTAACTGGCGTAATTGAATGCCCATGCTTTGACCACCATAAACAGGTAACACATGGAAGTTTTTCATATGACGACCATAACCTTGCATGGCTTCAGCGACTTGAATAGCTAACTCACGCGTGGGGGTGAGTACCAAAATTTGTGGTGTCTTTTGACGATCATTCAAACGACTTAATAGAGGTAGAGAAAAGGCGGCCGTTTTACCTGTACCGGTTTGGGCCTGACCCAGCAAATCACGACCTTCTAATAATGGCGTAATACTTTGGGCTTGAATCGGTGACGGTGTTTCGTAACCGGCTTCTTTGATTGCTTTGACAATAGCGGGAGCGATACCCAGCTCACTGAATGAGGGGATCGAGTCAAGTTGTTCTGTGGACATGCAAAAACCTGTGAATGTCAGTTTTGAACGCAAAACTGAGGAGCGGGATGATAAACGGCATATTATACGATCCTGAAATGGCAAAAGATAGAAAAATCATTTGTTTAATGTGATATTGCGCATTTCTGGTAATGTCGGGTTTTAGGTTTTATGATGGAAATTCAAATGACTTTCTGACAGTGAGGAGACAGAGATGAGTGAACATACCTATAAACTGATTGAATTAACCGGTAGTTCAAGTGAAAGTTCCGATCAGGCGATTCAAAATGCCATCAAAAAAGCCGGTGAAACGGTCAAACATATGCACTGGTTCGAAGTGATTGAAACCCGTGGTTATATTGAAAATGATGGTGTGAAATACTGGCAGGTCACCATCAAAGTTGGGTTTAGAATCGAAGATTAAATATCGCTCCTAAAAGGACTATCATGTCAAATACAACCCAGACCGATGTCATTATTATCGGGGCAGGTACCGCAGGTTTAGCCTCGCTCAAGCAAGTGCAGAAGAAAACGGATGCGTTTTTGTTAATTAACGAAGGTGAATATGGCACCACCTGTGCCCGAGTTGGCTGTATGCCATCCAAGCTGCTTATTGAAGCGGCAAATGCTTATCACCGTCGTCATACTTTTGCTGAGTTTGGTATCCAGAATGCGGAACAACTCAGTATTGATATACCGGCGGTATTACGCCGGCTGCGTCATATACGAGATTATTTTGTTTCCAGTACATTAAAGTCGATCAGTCAGATTGAGGATAAGGTGATCACCGGTCGGGCCACGCTCACAGGGCCCAACACTGTCAGAGTGAACGATGATGTGTATACCGCCAAAAAGATCATTATCGCCACTGGCTCCAGACCTGTACTACCGCCTGAGTGGGAGCAAATAGGCAACAATAAAATTCTCACCACCAATATCTTGTTTGAACAAACTGATTTAAAGCCCAGGATCGCTGTTATCGGTCTGGGGGCTATTGGTATTGAAATGGCTCAGGCTCTGTCACGATTGGGTATCGAAGTCACGGCATTTGGCGCAGAGTCTATGTTGGCGGGACTGACAGATAAAAAGGTCAGTGAGGCATTGCACGAAACACTGGCTAAAGAATTTACGCTCTACACAGAAACTGAAGCGGATTTAGAGGAGACTGAAAACGGGGTCAAAGTCATCACTCAGAAAAGTGAATTGGAAGTGGATCAAGTGCTGGTAGCAGTGGGTAGACGCCCCAATCTGGATGGCATGGGACTGAATAAACTGGATGTTAGCCTCAATGACAAGGGGATGCCAGACATTAATCCGAATACGACTCAAATAGAAGGCTCAGCGGTATTTATCGCTGGTGATGCGGCGGCCGATAAAATGTTATTACACGAAGTGGCTGATGAAGGGCGTATCGCAGGGCATAATGTAATGAGTGACCATGTAGAAGCCTATTGTCGTCGTATACCTCTCAGTATTGTATTCAGTGAACCAGGCTGTGCTGTGGTGGGGGCTGCTTTGCAACAACTTGATCAGCAGACAATCGTCATAGGGGAAGCGAGCTTTACAGATCAGGGAAGGGCGCGGGCTGCACAACGAAATCAGGGAGTGATGCGGGTTTACTTGGATAAATCATCTGGAAAGATTCTGGGGGCAGAAATGGCTTGTCCTGCGGCTGAGCACATGGCTCATACGCTAGCTTTGGCTATCAGTCAGGAATTGACGGGAACCGAAGTGCTGTCGATGCCAATTTATCATCCGGTACTGGAAGAGGGGATGCGAACAGCTTTGCGTGATGCGAATAAGAAAATACAAACATCACACAGTTTTGACTTATCCCGTTGTGATGCCTTCCAGGCCGAAGCCTTAGATTAATTCAGGCTGGGGGCTTACGCTCCCAGCCTTATGGCTATTTTGCTGAATTAATTTGTTACACCCAGACTTTTTAAATACTCATCATAGCTACCACGGAAGTCCGTAATACCATCGGCTTCCATATCAAAGACGCGTGTCGCGAGTGAAGAGACAAATTCACGATCATGACTGACAAAGATCAGCGTGCCTTCAAATTGTTCTAAAGCCATATTCAACGATTCAATTGATTCCATATCCATATGGTTCGTGGGTTCGTCCATGACCAGAATATTCGGACGTTGCAGAATCAATTTACCGAATAACATCCGACCTTTTTCACCACCAGATAACACATTGGCTTTTTTGTCGATGGTGTGGCCCGAGAATAATAAGCGACCCAGAGTGCCCCTGATGACTTGTTCATCGTCTTCAGGTCCGGCCCATTGAGACATCCATTCAAACAGGGTCAAATCATCTTTAAATAGATGATCATGATCCTGCGCGTAATAACCAATATTGGCATTCTCTGACCATTTCACTTCACCTGATTTAGGTGGAAGCTCGCCTACCAGGGTTTTGACTAAACTGGTTTTACCAATACCATTGGGGCCGATAATGGCAATTTTCTCACCAACTTCAGTCATAAAGCTAAAGTCTTTAAATAATGAGGTTTCATCTGTTTCATAAAACTGGGTGATTTTGCTGACTTCTAAGGCATTACGGAATAATTTCTTTTCCTGATCAAAACGGATAAAGGGATTGACCCGGCTGGAAGGTTTGATATCTTCCAACTGAATTTTCTCCATTTGTTTCTGGCGAGAAGTGGCTTGTTTCGCTTTGGATGCATTCGCAGAGAAGCGAGCAACGAAGCCCTGAAGTTCTTTAATCTGCGCTTTTTTCTTTGCATTATCCGCCATCAAACGTTCACGGGCCTGTGTCGATGCCAGCATATATTCGTCATAGTTACCTGGATAGATTCGCAGTTCACCATAGTCCATGTCGGCCATATGTGTACAAATACTGTTCAGGAAATGGCGGTCATGCGAAATGATAATCATGGTACTGTTACGCTGATTAAGTGTGTCTTCCAACCAGCGGATTGTGTTGATATCCAGATGGTTAGTCGGCTCGTCAAGCAGCATGATATCCGGGTCAGCAAACAGCACTTGTGCCAGTAAAATACGGAGTTTCCAACCTGGTGCGATTTCACTCATCGGGCCGTAGTGCTGTTCAACAGGAATGCCGACACCCAGTAGTAGTTCACCGGCACGTGATTCAGCGGTGTAACCATCCATTTCTGCATACTGACCTTCCAGTTCAGCGACTTTGAGACCGTCTTCTTCACTCATTTCTGGCAGGTTATAAATGCGGTCACGCTCAATGTGGACTTCGTATAACTCAGGTTGCCCCATGATTACCACATCAATAACGCGTTGATCTTCATACGCGAACTGATCCTGCTTTAACACGGCAAATGATTCATTCACGTCACGCATAACCGTGCCTGAGGTAGGTTCAAGTTGTTTAGCGAGAATTTTCATAAAGGTGGACTTACCACAACCATTAGCGCCAATGAGACCATAACGGTTGCCGTCACCAAATTTGACGGACACATTTTCAAATAGGGGTTTAGCACCAAATTGCATGGTGATATTTGCAGTACTGAGCAAGGCAATATCCTGTTATCTGATTGCGACAAGAATGACGCTGAAAAAAAGCGCCATTATACAGATTGTTAGCGTGTAGCGATAAGGGCTAATTTCGCCTGTCGGCTGAGTTTTTTTATAGCTGCCTCACGTTTGGAAGCTTGACTGCGATCAGGCTGTGTTTCCTGGTAGACAATCTTTTTTGCCTGACTGGTGTGAAAAAAACGCGCACCAGCTTTGCCGGCTTGATGCTCTTGAAATCGGCGCGATAAATCAGTGGTGATACCGGTATAGAGATGACCGTTATCTGCCTCGATGATATAAACCGTCCATTCAGTTTTGGTCGTCAAAATCGAGTGCTACCGAATTAATACAATAACGAAGCCCTGTGGGTGCCGGACCATCGTCGAAGATATGACCTAAGTGTGCATCACAGTGTTGACAGCGTACTTCTGTCCGGTCCATGCCATGACTGTGATCGGCCAGATGGTTGACCACGCCATGAGATATCTGAGCAGAAAAACTTGGCCAGCCGCAACCAGAATCGAATTTATTTTCAGACGAAAACAAGGCTTGTTTACAGCAGGTACATCTATAGACGCCTTGATCATCATGATCGACGTAGATGCCAGAGAATGCGGGTTCTGTGCCAGACTGACGCGTTACATAAAATTGATCTTCGCTCAGTTCTTCACGCCATTCAGCGTCAGATTTTATCAGTTTGTCAGGCATTTTTTGTCAAAGTTGTACCTAGAAAAAATAACATTGTAGGCAAAACACGTAGAAAAATCAGCTCAAAGGGATTTTTTGAAAGCCATCGACGGGGAGTGACTGAAAAAAAAGTTGCCAGCCAAAAGACTGGCAACAAACTCGGATTTCAGATTTAAGAGAGAGGGAGTAGGTCGGCCTTTGTTGTCACAAATTCCTATCAACTCCATCGGTTAATAATGATAATGATTATCATTTAAATTAGCAAGTAGTTTTTTGAAATTAATTGGAGGTTTAGTATTTTTCTATTTAAGTCAGTTGCTTAACTCATAGAAAAAGATCATGTTTTTTGTTTAGGCAGCGTTGTTAGACTAAACATCAGCGTCATTTCTCTGCTCCGTGTGTTCATGAGTCCTTTACATGCTTTTACATAGGTTTACTTTTTCCTGTCTATTATCAATAAGTTAATAGAAATATAGTGTGAGATAACTAAGTGACATAGCTTTAAAGCTATCGTCATCCTTAAAAAGGATAAGGGTAAAGTTATGGCTATAAACGGTCTATCTAATAATCTGCATTATCAATATTCAAGGTCATCGAATATAACTGAGAAGGCCAATGCTATTTATGCAAAGTTGAATGAAGAAGAGCAGAGCTTTCTTGATAAAGACACGATAGAAAAAGCGCTTCAGCAGATAGCGGAAAGTCGAGCCAATACCAATAAATCTTCTTTTTCATTGCAAAATGATGCTAACGAAATAATAGATGGCCAAGGCGTAATTCCTAATAAGCAATATGAACTCGCTAATGAGCTAGCTATACGAATACAGGCGAATGATGGCAAGCCAGAAAAACGGCCTCAAGCATACAATCTTCGTGTTGATGATGTCGGTGTGTTGGTGAGTGATGTCGATACAATTAATCAGAAACCCAAAGCGACGAGTTCAGCTCAAATAAACGATAAAGAAGCGTTAAGCCTTGAAACTAATGTTAAACGCCATGTTTCTTTAACCGCCTAAACGGATTATTTTTTATAGGGTAATTCGACCTCAACTCGAAGACCACCTTCCTGCCTGTTAGCTGCTTTAATTTCACCATGATGTGCACTCACCGCTCGATACGCGATAGCCAAACCTAAACCTATACTGTCATTTCTATGTGTGAGCTGTCCCCGGAAGAAGGGTTTGAATATGGATTCAATATCGGCTTCTGCAACACCAGGACCGTTGTCTTCGATCACAATACATAAACGTTGCTTTATGCTGTCCGTTGTTACCCGCAGAGTGATCTCTGCATTTTCAGGAGAGAACTTAATAGCATTTCTCAGAATATTTTCGATAGCTCTGTGTATCAATTCACTTCTTACAGTAATAAAAATATCTTCAGCAATCGTGTAATGGATTGTTATCTGTTTACTACTGGCTTCAAAACGGGCATCACTGATAATTTCATCCAGCAGATCATTCAAGCTAATCTCCACATGAACATTATCCGTCACGCCAGTCTCCAGACGGGATAAGACGAGTAATTCACCGACCAGATCGCTCATGCGTTGTGATTCCCGCTCTATACGATTCAATATTTCTGGCGTTTTCTCTGGTTGTTGTTCAGCAATACCAATGGCCGCTTGCATTCTCGCCAGTGGTGAACGAAGTTCATGTGAGACATCGTGTAAAAGGCGTTGTTGTGCTGACATTAGATGACTAATCTTTCCGGCCATATCATCAAAATTCTGGCCCAGTTCCACCAACTCATCTCGTCGATGCCCCATTTTGTTCCCTATACGGGTGTTAAGTTGGCCCTCTGCTAACTTTGAGAAAGACTGTCTCAGTAATCCGATGGGCTTGGTAAAGTACCAGGCCAGCAACGCGCTAAAAAAAATCGCTGCAATCAAACCAGAGCCAATCAATAAAACGAGTGGATAGGGCACGGTTTCAGAGGGGGGAGGGGGAATGCGCCTGGTTTCAAAGGGTGGTGTTGGAAAAGGTTCATTGAGCATGGGAGCTGGCCCAAACTCACGTCGCTCATGCGGTGGCCCGATAAAGAGTGTTTCTGATACCCCGCGTTTTATTGGCGAGAAAAAGAGTAATGCATTATTTTCTTTATCAGAAACGTAGCGGATGGCGAGGGGGAACTCCCCCTGCAGAAATAATGCTCGCGCGTAGCCCACAACTTTGGGATCAATAGAGCGACCCAGTACGTCATTCCCCTTATCATCGATGGCATAGACGTCTGGAAATGGTGCATGATGCGCTTTTTCCAAGAAAGTAATTAATGCAGTCTTACCACCATAGCTGAAAATTTCGGCGGCGACTGAGACAAAAGCATGCGCATCAACATCGATTTCCGGATCGGTTTTATTGGCTTGTTCTTGTATGGATTTATGATGTAACCAAACGACCGTTCCCACGCTGAGTCCGGCTAATAATAATGCCAGCCAGAACACAGTAAAGAATTTCCAGAATAACTTACTCATCCTAATGATTATTCCCGAATGAATTGATAACCTTTGCCTCTTATTGTCTGAATATAGGACTGTCCGTCTTGCTGATTGCCCAGTTTCTGACGAATGCTGCTCATATGCACATCAATACTGCGGTCAAACCGCACCAATGGCCGACCCAGTGCGCGTTGAGATAGTTCATCTTTGCTGACAACTTGACCGGCTTTACGCACCAATGCTTCGAGTAGGTTAAATTCAGTACTGGTCAACTCCAGTGGCTTTTCAAACCACAAGGCCTGTCGTTTTTGAGCACTCAGTTGAAGAGGACCTATTTGAATATCCTGTGACTGCATATCCACCATAACAGCATCCATTCGCCGAAGAATCGCACGAATACGAGCAACGAGCTCTCTTGGTGTGCAGGGTTTGGGCACATAATCATCAGCACCAGACTCCAGGCCTATAATACGATCAATATCATCACCCTTCGCGGTGAACATCAGTACCGGAATCAGACTTTTCTGGCGAATTTGTAGCAGGATTTCTGTGCCTGAAATATCTGGCAACATCATATCCAGAATAATCAAGTCAAACGAGCCACTGAGCGCCATTTCCAAACCAACTTTACCGGTTAAGCTACTTTTCACCTGAAACTGTTCTTGCTCCAGATACTCCTCAAATAATTCAACCAATTCAGCATCATCGTCAATGATGAGTACATTCGCCACAGTCAACTCCTTATTCTGTTGATGCTGCCATCATAGAGTGTACTGAATGATGGCTCCAGCTTTAGCAAGCAATCTTTACTTGTTTTTACCTTTCTCTAACCCTCGTTAACATGCTGATGCGTGATACTGGCTCTCAAGTTCAAAGTGATTGGCCTGAAAGTAGGTTAAAGACAATGATAAAGAAAATAATTTTACTGATGATTATTCTGCCTGTTGTTGCCATCGCTAATCCTATGAATGGTGAGGCCAATCACATAAAACATCATGAAGTGCCGTTGATGCACCCAAACATGCAACACAAACCAAAGCCTGATGATGTGGGGTTTTTCTTACACGATCTCAATTTAACTCCGGCTCAAAATTCAAAAATTTTAATGTTGCTGGAAAAAGAGCGCGACTTAATGGAGGAGGATCGAGAGAAGGCACGACAAGTCAGACGCCGCATTCAAGAAATGGCATTGTCTGATGATTTTGATAAGCACAGGCTGGAAAAATTAATTGATCAATCCTTGGTCATTCACAAACGTTATAAGTTAACAAAGGCTCAGTTTTCTCATGAGCTATTTGAAGTGCTTACCGAGCAACAACGCCAAGCATTAAAACTTAAGATGCTGAGTTTTAATGCACCATTTCCCGGCTAGAGAATATGCACGGCTCTCCCTGACCAATCCTCTCTCCCGTCCCAAGTGATAGGGAGAGCTGCTGCATTTATTTCAGTTTTGATAATTGGGTGAGGGCGTACCCTTGATGATAGCCTTTTGACCGCATATTAAAATAGTACTGACAATACGCTGAGAAATTATGAGGCGTGCCTTCGGTTGGCAAGTGGGTAAACATATCTATCAGGCTAACAGCGCTCTCTTCAATACCTATTTCTAACAACATGTCTTCCAACTGTACCGCTCTGTTGGCAATCATGCGTGGACTTTCACGGAAGTGTTGTGAGGCGTGCTTCAAAATTTCAACCCGATGGTCACGATCTGTCACTTCACCTCTCAATGCGGCGGCACTGCGTAAAATCAGCCAGTCTTGAGGTGTCAGATCATCGTAGGCTTCCAGCCATTGGGGTATATCCTCTTTTTCTAGTGGTGATGGCACTGTCGTATCAGAAGCACTCAGGTCATAGTCTTCTTCATTGTTGTCACAGGCGCTTAGGAGCCCAATCATAAAAAGACTGATGAGGATGTGTAAATGTGTTCTCACGAAGGTGACACCTGTAATAAACAATACACATAGGCTAGCATCAGGGAGATGATGACCCTATCGGATATTCTCCTGTTTTATTTAAGGAAAAACTTCTTGTATCGCATTTATCCTGTGAAAGCTGTTTTACAGTCAATAACATTCGGTATCATACCTTGAGTTTTTTGTAAGGAATAAACATGGTTCTGGAACATGCGCCCAGCTGGCAGACCGTTTTGGCGTCAGAATTTGAAGCACCTTATATGCAAAATCTGAAGACGTTTTTACGTCAGCAAAAAGATCAGCATAAAAAAATCTATCCTCATTCCGCTGATTGGTTTCATGCTTTAGAAACCACCCCACTTGATGAGGTAAAGGTCGTCATTCTCGGACAGGATCCTTACCATCAGCCAGGTCAGGCTCATGGCTTATGCTTTTCGGTCAAACCCGGTGTCAAAGTGCCGCCATCACTGGTGAATATTTATAAAGAGCTAGAGGCCGATCTCGGTGTGATGCCTGTCAAACATGGCTATCTGGAGTCGTGGGCGAAGCAGGGCGTCTTGTTACTCAATGCGGTATTAACCGTCGAAGATTCAAATGCCAATGCCCATCAAGGTAAAGGCTGGGAACAGTTCACTGATAAAGTCATCGAAACCATAAATGCACGACGTGAAAATGTCGTGTTTATGTTGTGGGGTAGCTACGCCCAGAAAAAAGGTAGCGTGATTGACCCGCAGAAACATCTGGTTTTAAAAGCACCTCACCCGTCGCCATTATCTGCGCATCGCGGCTTTCTTGGCTGTCGTCATTTCAGTCAGGCGAATGACTATCTGACACAACATGGGCTATCACCCATAAACTGGCAGTTACCCGAGACCGCATCGTAAGAAATTCTGCTAGACAGGCCCGGGCCTTGATACAATTCGTGCCATGATAAAGTTCAATCAAGTCTCTCTTCGTCGCGGCACGCAATTACTGTTTGAATCAGCCAATCTTATTGTTCACCCCGGACAGCGGGTTGGTCTGACTGGTGCAAACGGTACCGGTAAATCCAGTTTGTTTGCGATGTTACGTCAACAACTTCATGCCGATACCGGTGAGGTGTCGATTCCTGATGTCTGGACCATCGCTCATGTGGCCCAGGAAACACCGGCGGTGGACACTTCTGCACTGGATTATGTACTGGAAGGTGATGCGGAGTTAACTGAATTGAACCAACAACTGGCTGGAGCAGAAGCCAATCATGATGGTCACCTAGTCAGCGTGTTACACGATAAATTGGCCGCGATTGATGCCTACACAGCAAATAGCCGTGCAGGCAAACTGTTACATGGCTTGGGTTTTACGGCTGAGCAAGAGAGCTGGCCTGTTACCGCTTTCTCAGGTGGCTGGCGAATGCGACTCAATCTGGCACAAGCATTAATGTGCCGTTCTGATTTATTACTCCTGGACGAGCCAACTAACCATCTGGATTTAGAGGCCGTTTATTGGCTGGAAGAATGGTTGCGAGCATACCCTGGTACGTTAATCGTGATTTCGCATGACCGCGATTTTTTGGATCGGGTCGTCACACATATCGCGCACATTGAACAACAGCGTGTAAAACTATACACCGGTAGCTACTCAGACTTTGAACTGGCTCGAGCTGAACATCTAGCAAATCAACAAGCAGCCCATCAAAAGCAACAGCGTGAAATTGCCCATATGCGCAGTTTTGTGACGCGCTTTAAGGCCAAAGCAACAAAAGCTCGACAAGCCCAGAGCCGTATTAAAGCGCTGGAGCGAATGGAATTAATCGCACCAGCCCATGTGGATTCACCGTTTCATTTTGAATTTTTCCCGCCAAGTCGTCTGGCCACACCTTTGTTGGATTTAGATAAAGCGTCGGTGGGGTATGATGAAAATAAGCCTCTGATCAGCAATATCAAAATGCGGTTGGCACCGGGAGAACGAATCGGGCTGTTAGGGCCGAATGGGGCGGGTAAGTCGACATTGATTAAGCTCATTGCCGGCGTGTTAGAGCCTCTGAGCGGTAAACGTAAAGAAGGCAAAGAGATTCGCATTGGTTATTTTGCTCAGCATCAGCTGGAACAGCTAAGACCAGATGACAGTCCTTTAAAGCACATCCAACGTTTGAATAAATTGGCTTCAGAACAAGAGTGCCGAAATTTTCTCGGTGGTTTTGGTTTCCACGGTGACAAAGCATTAGAGCCGGTTGCGCCATTTTCTGGTGGTGAAAAAGCCAGATTGGTGCTCGCTATTCTGGTCTATCAGAAACCGGCCGTATTGTTACTGGATGAACCAACCAATCACCTTGATCTGGAAATGCGTTTAGCTTTGACTGTAGCCTTGCAGGATTTTGAAGGCGCACTCGTCGTTGTCTCGCATGACAGACATTTACTGCGCACGGTCACCGATGATTTATGGCTGGTGTCGAATGGGCAGGCGACCGTATTTGATGGCGATTTGGATGATTATCGTCAGTGGTTATTAAATAAAGATAAACCGGAAAAAACAGCCGAGTCGTCTACTGCGATTAATAATAAAAAACAGGACAGACAACTCGCCGCTCAGCAACGGCAGAAGCTGCAACCGCTTCGTAACACGGTGAAAAAAGCCGAGCAGAAGATGGAGAAGCTCAATGAAGCGTTATCCACACTAGAAATGCAACTTGCCGACACAGCACTTTATACCGATGCTAACAAGGATAAGTTAAAAGGCTTATTACAACAGCAGGCGGATCTTAAAACACAGCTGGAAGAAACTGAAATGCAATGGTTTGATGCCAGCGAACAATTAGAAGCAGCACAAGCTGCTGAGGAATAACTGTGGCATTACTGTCATTAAAGCAAATCACCGTCAGTTTTGGCGGTCCAAATTTATTAAATAACGTCGATTTTCAACTCGATCGTGGTGAGCGAGTGTGTTTAGTTGGTCGCAACGGTGCCGGTAAATCGACACTGATGAAATTGATTGCAGGTGAAGTCACTGCTGATTCAGGTGAAATGATCGGTATTCAAGACCTCGTCATTTCGCGTCTGGAACAAGAAGTCCCCAGTGGTACACACGGCAAAGTATTTGATGTGGTGGCGGCAGGCTTAGGACAAGTGGCGCCGCTGCTGGTGGAATATCACGATATTATTCATCAACTACAAACAGATAGCTCACAAGCTCTGTTGGATAAACTCGAAAAAGCACAGCATAAAATTGAAGCGGCCGATGGCTGGTCACTAGAGCAACGCGTCGAAACGGTTATTTCCAAACTGTCTTTAGACCCTGATGCAGAATTTGATAGTTTATCTGGTGGTAAAAAACGTCGGGTGTTACTGGCACAGGCATTGGTCAAACAGCCAGATATTCTTTTGCTCGATGAGCCGACTAACCATTTGGATATCGAATCGATCACCTGGCTTGAGGGCTTTTTGAAAAGTTATGGTGGCACAGTCTTGTTTATCACCCATGATCGGACATTCCTGCAGGCATTAGCCACACGTATTGTTCAACTGGATCGTGGCAATCTAGTCAGCTTCCCTGGTGACTATGAAAACTACCTGAAAAAGCGTGAAGAGTTGCTGGCGGCAGAGGCTGAACAAAATGCGCAGTTTGATAAAAAACTGGCTCAGGAAGAAGTCTGGATTCGCCAGGGCATCAAGGCTCGTCGCACGCGTAATGAAGGCCGCGTCAGAGCTTTGGAAGCTTTGCGTAAAGAGCGTAGTCAACGACGTGAGCGTCAGGGAACAGCAAATATTCAACTGCAGGAAGCTGACAGAAGCGGCAAGCTGGTATTAGAGGCTGAACATATTGGCCAAAGTTATGATGGCAAAATGTTGTTTGACGATTTTTCTATTGTCATTCAGCGTGGTGATCGTATCGGTATCATTGGTCCGAATGGCTGCGGTAAAAGTACGCTGTTATCCATCTTGTTGAAAAGAATCGAACCTGAACACGGTTCAGTGAAACTCGGTACCAACCTGGAAATTGCTTTCTTTGATCAATTACGCAGCCAACTCGATGAAGAAGAATCGGTGGTTGAAAACGTGGGACAGGGTAGTGATCACGTAGAAATTAACGGTAGCCGTAAACATATTATTGGTTATCTGCAGGACTTTCTGTTTACGCCTGACCGAGCGAGAACACCGGTCAAAGCCTTATCTGGCGGCGAACGAAATCGGCTGTTACTAGCGAAACTGTTTACCCAACCTGCTAACTTACTGGTGATGGACGAACCGACTAATGATCTCGATGCTGAGACATTGGAATTGCTGGAAGATTTGTTGCTGAACTACTCTGGTACCTTACTGTTGGTCAGCCATGATCGTTCTTTTATTAATAATGTGGTCACCAGCAGTATTGTGTTTGATACCGACGGCGAACTACGTGAATATGTCGGTGGTTATGATGACTGGTTAAGACAACGCACGGAAACACAAAACAACAAACCAAAAGTTGAAACTAAACCTGCAGTTGAAAAGCCAGCGAGTAAACCCGCAAAGAAATCCACACTGACTTATCAGGAAAAACTGGATCTTGAAGCGTTGCCAGCCATTATTGAAAAGCTGGAAATGGAGCAGGAAGCCTTAACAGCAAAGATGTCGGAGCCAGATTTCTATCAGCAAGAGGCAGACAAAGTCAGCCAGGTTCAACAAGCACTGTCTGAATTAGAAGCAAAAATGTCAGAAGCTTTCGAACGCTGGGAGCTGTTGGAGGAAAAGGCCAACAGCTAAGCAGGTTTAAGTCACAGAAAGGTTTTGCTCTAATAACGTCATGACGTGTTTTGCTGCTATCGGCCGGCTGAAATAATATCCCTGATAAACATCGCAGTGGTGTTGTTTCAGGAACTGTAATTGTTCCTGATTTTCAACGCCTTCTGCGATGACTTCCAGGCCAAGACTTTTGGCTAATGTAATAATCGCTTTGCAAATCGCGGCATCTTCAATATTGATACTGCACTCTCTAATGAAGGCCTGATCAATTTTCAGCACATCCACAGGAAATTTTTTCAGGTAACTGAGTGAGGAATAGCCGGTGCCAAAATCGTCGATCGATAAGCGGATATCCGTTTTTTTCAACGCTGACAAAGCCGCAATACTTTCTTCTGTGTTGCCGGTTAATACACCTTCAGTAATCTCAAATTCCATCATGTCGCCGCGGATGCCATACTGCGTCATCAGTTTTTCAACATAAGCGCTTAATGTATTGGAGTGCAGGTGATGACCTGAGATATTGATGGCGATGGGTAATAGGGTCGCACCGGCATCACGCCATGCTGACAACTGCTTGATGACATTTTCAATGACCCATTCCCCCACATCTATGATCATATTGGATTCATCAATAACCGGAATAAAGTCACCAGGCATGATTAAGCCATGATCCGGGTGTTTCCAGCGTAATAAGGCTTCAAAACCGACTACTTCACTGGTTTCACAAGACACTTTTGGTTGATATTCCAAAAATAACTGATTTTTCTTGATAGCATCAGGTAATGCATGTTCAAGTTGAAAATGTTGCAGCGATTTTTCGCTCATTTCTTCAAGGAAAACGCGATAGGTGTTGCGTCCTGCCTGCTTGGCTTTGTACATAGCAATGTCAGCGTGCTGTAACAGCTGTTCAGCTTGAACCTGACCGTTTACGGATATAGCAATACCAATGCTGGTAGGCACGACCAGATTTTGTTGAGCCAAGGTCACTGGAGCCCGCATCACACTCAAAATATCCATGGCTTTGCTTTCGGCATTCTCGAGCGTGATATCACCAGACAGGACAATGACAAACTCATCACCACCCCAGCGTCCAACCAGATCAAGTTCTCGTGTTACTTTACCGAGACGATGAGCGACTTCGCATAACAGTTCATCACCGGCTTTATGACCTAGATTGTCATTAATCTTTTTGAACTGATCTAAATCCAGAAACATCAACACGACCGAACCGGGGGTTTGTTGATGATATTGCAGTAGCTGTTTTAAATGGCTCATAAAATAAGTACGGTTATAGAGCCCGGTGAGCGGATCGTTATAAGCCAGTTGTTTAAGGCGATTCTGTAGCTTTATTTGCTGGGTAATATCACGGATATGCAAGGTATATTCGACACGCGGCTGTGTTGTGTCTGTAGTTTGTGTGATGACTACTTCAGCAGGAAACTCTTCGCCATCACTTCGTGTTAACTCAGCAATATTGTGTCGTTTCAGCACCAATCCATCACCACTGACAAAGCCTTGTGATAAATTATTCATCGCTGCAGTACGAGACTGTTCAGTAATAAATAAAGCAAAAAAGTTTTGTCCCATCACTGAGCGCTTCGACATACCAAAACACTGCTCAGCAGCTGGATTAAACTCAATAATTTCTCCGCGTTCGTTGACAGTCACAATACAATCCATGGCTGCCTGCAAAATGGCACCTTTTCGAAACTCACTCTCTTTATAAGCAGAGAATGCTTGATCGCGTTGTTTTATCTCTTGATTAACCTTATCTATAACGCGATTGTATTGTTGAGCAATTTGACCCACTTCAGTGAAAGGCTCAACAGGGACAGTAGATGAAAAATCAGACTTTTGTTGCTGGTGATGCATGGCAGCAAGAAGGTCAAAAACTTCGGTACTGACACGGTGCTCCGCCACATTGAGCCCGATTAATTCTGCATTCGCATCAACACGCAGTGGATAAAAGTGATTGATTATTTTGAACACTACATAGGCAATGACAAAACTGTAAAGACCGATGCTGGCAATCCCTAAAAGTTGCACTTCTAACTGATCTAATCGACTCAACCCTGTACCAATTTTGGCAGGATCGCCCAGTAATGCGAGTGCAACCGTACCCCAGATACCTGCAAATAAATGCACAGGAATAACACTGATAGCATCATCGATCTTTTTCCACTCGAGCAGCTTGTCACCATAAAAGACGATAATCCCACCAATGATGCCAATTAAAAACGCCTGGTCACTGCTCACTGCATGACAGTTTGCTGTAATAGAGACTAAACCGCCTAATACGCCGTTAATAATCATTAATACATCAACATAGCCGTCGGAGATGTATTTCAGAAGGGTGGTTGAGATACCACCCCAAAGTGCGGCAACTAAAGTATTGAGTAATATACTGGGCACATTATCTGACCAGGCCAGTGTGCTGCCACCATTAAAGCCAAACCACCCAAACCAGATAAGCATCGCACCTAACACGGCCATGGGCAGATTGCTGCCAGGGATACGCCGGTTATCGACATCATAGCGTCCAATACGTGGCCCAATGATCAAAATAGCCGCTAAGGCTACCCAGCCACCGACAGAGTGCACAACTGTTGAGCCAGCAAAATCAACAAATCCCAGCATTTCAAGCCAGCCTGTGGGAGTGCCTGTGAAAATACCTGCCCAGGCCCAATGACCGATAATAGGGTAGATACATAAGGTGATAGTCACTGTAATAATCACATAACCAATATAACTGGTGCGTTCGGCTACGGCACCAGAAACCAGGGTGGCGGCAGTGCCGCAGAACATCATCTGAAAAATAAAGAAAGTGGTGGCATTAGCTGTGGGGGTATCCCCAAACATAAAATGGCTTAAACCAAAAAAGCCAGAAACACTATCCCCAAACATAATGCCAAAGCCAATTAACCAAAAGATGGCGCTGGATATAGTAAAGTCAGTGATATTTTTTGCGGCGACGTTAATGCTGTTTTTACTGCGGACCAAGCCACTTTCCAAACAGAGAAATCCGGCCTGCATAGTAAACACAAGGCAAGCTGAGCAAAGTAACCATAATGTATCCACGACTGGGGGTACCCTTTCTAGATCTGATTTATTCTGTTTTTACGATATTTCAGAAAATAAATCTATACGTTATATAACGAAATGGAAGACTTTCCCGATAGACCAACCATTATTCTGAAGAGAAACAAATAAAAAAGCCATTTACCCGAAAGGGGTAAATGGCTTGAGTTTTAAGTAGTGTTTTGTGATGACTTATTCGTCTAATAATGCATCACGGTCGTCACTGTGGCGTTTTGGCATAATCCACATTTCATACATCGATACACACCACATAAAGGCAAATGACATCGCCATGGCGCCACCGGCTATGATGACCATCCATGCAAAGTTTGGATTAAGTTTTGTCAGCCACCATGAGCTAATGTCAACAATTAGGAAGACATAAGGTGTCACTATTGCGGTGACTTTCAGTGCTTTAGGTACGCCTGAAGCCAAGCTGAAGATTAAACCTACAAACATAAAGATAAAGGCAATACCAAATAAGTGAATATGTGAGACACGAGCGAGTGACTGGAATGAGGCGCCGGTGTCTACAACCGCACGTTCTTTGATATTTTTAAAATCAGTGTAGTCAGGGATAGGCATACCTGAGTCAGCGTTGTGACATGGGATACAATTGGCTTCAAAGATTTGTTTAATACCAGTGCCTTCATAAGCGGCTTCAGTGGCGCCCTGATGCACCCATGTGACTATGGCAGCACGATCTTCATCACTCGCCATCGGTTTCATTGAGCCACTTAGTTTGTTTTCCAATAAAGAGTTATTTCGGTTGCCATAATAGCTGATAACAATATCATCAACAGATAGACCGTATTTACCATCCGCCAAGCCATGCGTGAGTTGAATCTGAACGATAGCCATCAGATAGCCAACAGCGACCACCATCAGGTATCCACTAAACAAAGCTTTTAATGAAGTGCCTTGACTGGCGAGGTTCAGCTTGTGCGATTGAGCCATGAATTTTTCCTTTATTTTCTATGTAAGCGCTATGTTATTACATTCAATCGTTCAATAGTAGCTATTGAGAAAGATTCATTATTGAAATACAGTTTTAAGCAATTCTGTTGTGCGAGCCGTTGGGTTTTCCCGGATCTTTTTCTCTTCAGCTGCCAACATGGTAAACAAGCCATCAAGAGCCTGTTCAGTCACATAATCAGGTAAATCCATATTAATCTCTTTTCCTACCACAGGTACGTCTGCAACTTTATCGGTGAGCTGATTGTAGTACTTAGTCGAGCCCACTTGGTCCAGACTTTCCTCTATGGTTGGTTTGAATAATGTTCGTAGTTCTTCCCCTGTGTGCTGTTTGAAATATTGTGTTGCAGCGTTGTCACCACCATTCAATATTTTTTTCGCGTCATTAATGCTCATGGCTTTTATAGCATTGACTAGAATAGTCGTTGCTTGTGGTGCCGCTTTTTCAGCCGCTCTATTCATACTGGTCTCAAATTCATTTGCCAGACCTTCCATTCCAAACTGGCGCATTACCATACCCACTTTTTCAATTTGAGGAGGGAGTGGGATACGGATATCGGCATTTTTTAGATAACCGTTCGGTTGGCTGACACTCGCAACGGCACGCTCACTGCCTACCTTCAATGCTTCTTTAAGACCAGAAATAATAGTAGATATATCCAGATTGTTAGACTGTTTGGATGATGTAGCGTCTGAGATAGAGGAATTGAGTAATGTTTTACTATTTTCTTGCATATCTTTAACTAAACCGCCCCAGTCTGCCATGGCATGAGAAGTAGTGAAGCTGAAAGCAATGCCTAAAATGATGCTGGTTGGTGTTAATTTCATGTGAGTCCTTTGCTGCAATAGTCGTTCTATCAATTATTTCTATGGCTTTATTTAAAGCATTTTGAAATGAAAAAGGCCGTGCAGTGATGGCTGAACGGCCTTTCTATTTTTGGTTTACTTCTTACTCAACCGGGGATGACGTTTTCTGCTTGCGGACCTTTTTGCCCCTGAGTTACCTCCATGGTAACTGTTTGACCCTCTTTCAATGTTCTAAAGCCTTCTGACTTAATCGCTGAGTGATGGACAAATACGTCTGGACCATCAACTTGCTCTATAAAACCGAATCCTTTTGCATCATTGAACCACTTAACTTTACCTGTAACTTGCTCTGCCATATCAACCTCAATTTAATAACACTATCGGCACAACTCCTTGTTGACCGATTGACACTTCTAAGAAGCTTAATGGCATTGTAACCATATAAAATAAAAAAAAGACACTTTATTTATGATAAAAAGCAATATTTTTTTTGTTACATATCCTGGGTTAAGTCTGAATGCAAAGATGATTTATGTTTTATTAAATTGTTTTATATATATTTATTGGCAATGTAATAGCTTTTGGTGATAAATAAAAAAAGGGCCGTTAAATCTAACAGCCCTCATTTTTTTGATTGGTTTGCGGATTTTATCCTTTTGGAACAAAGTCTGCTGGAGGTGCCGAACCCTCACCAAAAAAGAATTTTTCCATTTCAGTTTTCAGAAATGCTTGCGACTTAGGATCGGCAAGTGACAGCCTATATTCGTTAATCAGCATGGTTTGTTGGCTTAACCACATTTGCCATGCTTCTTTTGAAACAGATTCATAAAGCGTTTTTCCCATTTCACCAGGGTAAGGGGGGAAGTCTAAACCTTCGGCTTCTTTGTTAAGTTTTACACAGTGTATTGTGCGTGCCATATTTGCCTCTATTGTAAAGTGTGTAAAAAAGAACGCACTGGTGCCGGAAGACCCAGTTGCATAATGTCGTTTATTTTATACCAGTTGCCGATGCTGTTGTCGGTCACAGCATTAATACGTGATTTTATTAAGAGTGGTCGAATCATTAATCTGAAATGGCTAAACACATGCGTCATTTCAGGTAACTCTTCAATGCCATCGATAGAAAAATGCAAAGTCTGCTCACAATAAGCCATCAGATCCTGCTTATCCGGACGCTCTGGAAAACTCCATAAACCGCCCCAGATACCCGTTGAAGGTCTTTGCTCCATAAACAACTCATCGTTATTCTGACAGACAAGCCAATAACATGTTCTGGTAGGGATGGCTTTTTTAGGTTTTTTTTCTGGATAAGCTGTGGGGTTACCATTGTTATAGGCTAAACAGTGGGATTGTAATGGGCAACGTGGGCAGTCCGGTTTACTTCGTGTGCAAAGTGTTGCCCCTAAATCCATTTGTGCCTGAATATAATTAGCAATACGTTTATCGGGCAGTAGTGATTCCGCTTTTTCCCATAAACTATCTTCTACTTTTTTATTGCCAGGCCAGCCATCTATCGCAAAAAAACGTGTCAGGACGCGTTTCACGTTCCCATCTAGAATAGGATATTTCTGGTGATAGGCGAGTGTCAGAATCGCACCCGCGGTAGAGCGTCCAATACCTGGTAGATTGATCAGTTCTTCTAACGTTTCTGGAAAAGCGCCGGTGTAGTCTGCGCTGACTATTTGAGCTGTTTTGTGCAAATTACGAGCACGGGCGTAGTAACCTAAACCTGACCAATACGCTAAAACATCATCTTGTTTTGCTTCGGCTAATGAGTAGACGCTGGGAAAGCGCTGAATAAATCGTGTGTAGTAATCAATGACAGTGGAAACTTGCGTTTGCTGCAACATGATTTCAGACAACCAGACGTGGTAGGGCGTTGGATTTTGTTGCCAGGGCAGATTCTTACGACCGTAGTGATCGAACCAGTCGAGTAATGCATCAGCGAAATGGAAAGGTTTTGTCATGTTTTTCAAATTAAAAGCCCGCCTGATGGTGTATCAAGGCGGGCAGATACGAAAAGAGTATTTAGCGTTTAGAAGAAGTTTTTCAATTTATCTTTGACGGCATCTTCTAATTTTTTATCAGAGGACTTTTCTTCTTCAGACTCAGCATCAGTTGCATTCTCCGCCTCTGTTGATTGAGTTTCAGACTTGGCTTTTGAACCTCCTAATTTGCCACCAAGAAGACCGCCTAAATCATCTCCCAGTTTTTCTTTAAGCTTTTCTTCTGCTTTAGATTTGAGTTCTTCTTTTGCTTTATCTTTGACAAGATTAGCGAGGTCCACGGTGGGTTTAGGTTCTGAGAATGTGCCAGTGATTTTGATGGGAATGGTCACACCTTTAAGTTCTTCAAGCTCTTTACCGCCTTGACCTTTACTTGTTCCGACGACAGCGACTTTTAAGCCATAGTCTAGTGTTTCATTTGCCAGGTTTGCTTTGCCGGCGCCATCGATACGCAGCAAAGGGGATTTAACGGCGAGATCCTGATTGTTGATAACACCATTGTTTGCCGTAAACGTGCCAGACATACTGGAAAAGTCAGTTTGAACGGGCGCGTCAGATGCAGGCAGTGACTCACCTTTTAAAGCCGCTTTGGCTTTACGAATAATTTCGGCAATATTGATACCTTGCAATGCACCGTCTGTAAAAGCAAAGCCACCATTACCTGTCAGGGTCTGCTTGATTTGTGAAACAGTGGCTCCAGAGCCTGTTAACTTGGCATTTGCATTGGCGGTTCCACTGATTTTGGCATCCCCGGTCATGTCTTTGAGTAAGGGGCCAGCCTGAACATTTTTTACTTGTTCATTCAGTGACAGTTTTAATGCGTCACTGCGTGCATCAAGAATGATATTACCGTTGTATTGTCCTTGATATAAGTTTGCTTTAAGTGGGGTCAGCTTAACCACGCCATCGTTGGCATCAATGGAGATATGAATATTTTCACTGTTCAGGCCTGTGGCTTTTAATTTGCCAATATCAATGCTGCCTTTCGCATTGATTTGGCGTAATGCATCCAGTGGTAGAGCTTCTTCAGCTGTCGCTGCTTTGTTTGCGTTGTCAGTTGTGGTTGGAGTTTTATCTGTCTCTTTTTCTTCTTTTGCAGGCGGCATATAGCGATCTGCATCAATTTGATCCAGTTTCAGATTGAAATTGAACGCAGGTTTGCTGAAATTGCTTACAGCAAATTGTCCTGTCAGATTACTTTGATCCAAAGTCAGAGCCAGCTGTTTTAGATTAATTTGATTGATAGAACCACTCAGTTCTGAACGAAGTTCGACTTTCTCCAGTGTGGATTCATCGCTCATTTCAGGCAATTCGATTTTCATATCAGATGCCAGTTTTCTTAAGCTGAAAGGTTGGATATGAATGCTGCCTGCAAAGGTCGGTTTCTCTTTGAGGATATCTCTCGCCTGAATATCCCCTTCAAGGAGTAAATCCTGCAGTTTTAATACAAGAGCAGACACGGTGAGGGTTTCTTGTTTTAAATCAGCTTTGATGCCACTGGTCAGGTGAAATTCAGCTTGTTCATCAGGTAAGCTTGGATCCTGAATGGTGGCAGTGATATCTAAATTATCGATATTGGATTGCTGGGTAGCCAGATTGGAAGTGACTTGTCCCGTTAATTTGGCATCCACTTTTTGCTGGTTATTTGATGCTTTGGCTGCTAGCGCGAGGTCGCTTACTTCCACCCATTGTTTTGCTAGATCCGCTTTAAGATCACCTTTCAGAGATAAATCAGCCTGATTGAAAGCCAGCTCTTTACCTTCTGCAATGGCTGAGAATGAGAAGCCCTCTAAGGCATATTGCTGTTTCTCCATGTCCACAGCAGCATTGGTTGTCAGTGTGACATGCGCTTTGGCTTCTGGTTTTGTGCTGATGACATCAAAGTCCATATCAACAGCCGTAGGAACGCCTGGTTCGAGAGGGTCCGTTGTCAGATTAAGATTACGTAACTGATAACTTTCTCCTTTAGACGCATCTGACCAGAGAATATTAGCATTGCTGAGTTTGATGCCAGCAACGGTGATGGTTTGTAATGCGGGACTGGATTGTTCATCAGAATCAGCTGTAGATTCCGTCTCGGTAGCTGTTGCTTCTTCTGTGGCATCAGGCTTAACCAGATCATCCCAGTTGGTTTTTCCGCTTTTATCTGTTTCAAGATTAAGTACAAGACCATCGAGGATGATGGTATCCATTTCTAACTGCTTTTTTAGTAGCGGAATAAGCTTGATACGAATTTCTGCGGCCTGAACTTTAGCAAATGTATCTGCTTTAAAACCCTCTGCATTGCTTAGTGACAGCGGACCTAGATCGAGGGCAATCCAGGGAAACACCGATAAACCAATATCACCCTGTAGAGTCAAATTTCGTCCAGTGACTTTTTCTACTTCACGTGAAATTTCATCTTTATAGTCGTTAGGATCGATGAAAAATGGCAGAGCGATAAGGCCTGCTATAACAATAACGATTAAAAAGACGACAATTTTTATAAAGGTACGCATATTGGTATTCCGTTTTTGAGTTTTTATCTCGACAAGTCCATCCATGATATGCGATCGACACGCATTTATGAACCAAGATTGAGGCTGTAATTGAAAATTTCATAATCCAAACTGCTGTCGATAAGCCCATTAGCAATAATTGAATTAGATAGATTTTGCCCTTCGAGCCGTATTTTTCTTTTGGGTGAGAATAAGCCTTTGTCTGTCAAAATGATGTGTGAGCGAGAATCAAATTCTGTCTCCAGTAACAAACCAGGATGTGCTTCCTCATCATTCTCGGGGTGGCATTTTACAGGAACTGGTCGTCCCTCTATTTGTTCAAGCCCAATCTGGACGTCATTATGGATATCAATTTGTAACCATTTGATGACAGCCAGCATAAGAAGGCTGTTTTTTTCGAAAATACCCACAAAATCACCGATATTTAGGTGATAACAGCCTTTATTCGCGCGCTTTGCCATCAACCCTGTCTGGCTCTTATTAATTAATTGCCACTCCAGCGCATTGACGACATTACCTTGAAGGCTTTGATGAACTGACTCTAGACCTAAACTAATATGTATGGGCTTGGATGACTGTACTCTGATACGTTCAAAACGTCGCTCATAAGTTGTGTTGAGTTGAGGAATAATATGTTTGACCAGTCTCAATTCCGACGACATAACCGTCTGTGTACGATGACTTTTTGCATCGCGTAACGTTGATTCAATGGCTCTTAATACGGCTTGTGTGTCCAGACGCCGACTTGTTGGGTCATGTCTTATTGGTATGTCTGTTTTATGAAGTGGTTGTGGACAGATATCCTGCTTAGCATCAATGCAGAAGTGCCCCAGTAGTAAGAAGCGACTATTTACCTTACTTTGCTGTTCAGACATGCTGTCGATCACAACCTTATCGGTGAATTGCGCCATAAGTCTGTACAAGCGCAGCACATCAAACCTCATCTGACTATAAGGATCGGTCAATGCAGTCAGAACAATCTGGCCATATATTTCGAAAAAACTACGACTTTGATAATAAGGTTTAACGGAGACGTCCTGATGTAAAGTTTGTGCTTGTTCTTGATAGATAAGCATTTCGTGCAGCTGTTTCCAGGCGCCAGTTGGGGCTAGCCGGTAGTACTGAAAGTTATGAAGTAACTGCAAGCTAAGCATCTCAGCCGTTCTGTTCAGTGCCAACAACATGATTGGATTAGCAAGTGGCGTTTTCCCACGTTGGTAATGAACCTGAATGATTTGTTGATAGGCTATGGACAGCAAACTGATGAGCTCGTTTATCAGGCTTATCGTACGAAGACTTTCCGTGTTGATATATAAATCACGCTTTACTGCGGCGATATCTCGGGTGAACAATAGTTCGTTGACCTGAGCCCGATACATTTCTAATAGCTGCAATAAGAGGCCTGGTTTGATTTTCTGATGAAGAAGCGCTTTCAGGTTGCTTAATAAAGAAGGGACTCGTTGATAAAAATCATGGGGTAGTTGGTTGATCCATATCAGTAGTAATGCTGGATCTTTTATTGCTGAAGCCGTACTTGTTTCATGCGTAATGACTTGCAAGTTCAATGCAGGAAGGTGGGGCGCGGGTCTTTTTTGAATACGTATAAAGTCTGTAATTTTGCTGAGCCAGCTTTTTTTATCGGTTTGAATTGGTTGTAAATTAGTCTCATCTGCTAACTGCAAATAGTGCTTTGACAATTGTTCTGCTGCCAGGTTTAGTGTTTCAGCAAACTGGGTTTTATGTAGCGGTTTTTTGAAAATGATATCAATGGCATCGTTATGCTCAGACTGGTGAGTCAACAGTGCGGCCAGGGTGGAGGAATGACTTTTCCACGCTTTGAGCCCTGCAGCTGAGTCAAAACTATAAATTTCTAAATCAGCATCATCTTTTTCTGTAATACTCCACTGACAAGTGAGTAAGGGCGATGCGATACGTAACATCGATTTTAAGGCACGACTTTCACTTTCGCTCAGACCAGATAATTTTATATATCTGAGCGACAAGTTTATTCTTCCTGTTCCAGTTCAGACTGTAAATGTCTGATACGTACAGTTTTAATGGCGTTATCTGATGTCTGAATGACCTCAATAACGTATTCTCCCATTCGAACGCTGACGCCAGGATCAGGGATACTTTCCAGATACTCAAGCACGAGACCGTTGATGGTTTTAGGGCCATCTGTTGGTAAGTCCCAGGTATTATTTCGATTTATTTCGCGAATGTTGGCCGTACCGTTGATAAGATAACTGCCATCATTTTGTGGATGAATATCTTTGTCTTCGTCAATGGTATCAGCAGTGAACTCACCTACGATTTCCCGGAAAATATCTTCCAGTGTTATCAGGCCTAATAGATCGCCATATTCATCCACAACCAGCCCTGTTCTACGGCGATTTCTTTGGAAGTTGATGAGTTGTGTATTTAAAGGCGTGCCTTCTGGAACAAAGTAAGCGCCTTTAATGATACTGCGGAGACTGTCCAGAGTGAGATTATTCTGGGAGATGAGATGTAAGGCTTTGCGTAGGTGAAGAATACCCACAATATTATCCATACTGTCTTCATAAACAGGTAAACGGGTATGACCACAATGAGAGAGTTGTTGCACAATCTCAGGAAAGGGGGCATTGATATCCAAACCTTCGATTTCATTTCTTGGCACCATGACGTCATTCACTGTCACTTTTTCCAGATCAAGGATACTCATCAGCATGTCTTTGTGACGTGTCGGAATCATGCTACCCGCTTCCATTAGTGCGACCCGCAGTTCTTCAGTATTAATCGCAGAAGTAGCCGCTTGTTCAGGTGAGACACCAAACAGTCTGACCATATTATTGGTAATACCATTTGTGAACCAGACAAGTGGGTATAACAAGAATAGTAGAGGTTTCAATACAAAGCTGGCTGGAAAAGCGACTTTTTCAGGGTGTAAGGCTGCCAGTGTTTTTGGTGTGACCTCCGCGAAAAGCAACACAATAAGGGTGAGTGCAAACGTGGCGGCAACGATACCGTTTTCACCAAGCAGTTTTATGCCAATGACTGTGGCGATAGCTGAAGCGAGGATATTGACGAAATTATTGCCAAGTAGAATGAGGCCGATCAGTCTGTCGGGGCGATTTAATAGCTGACTGGCAATCACCGCGCCACGGTGACCTTCTTGTTCTAAATGTCTCAGACGATAACGGTTGAGTGACATTAACGCCGTTTCTGAGCTTGAGAAAAATGCCGACAGAAACAATAAAAAAAACAGGATAAGGAATAGAACCAATATAGAGGTTTCTTCTAGCATAAACCGTTAGCTCATTAAGTATTCAAGAACGAATTTACTGCCCATATAAGCAAGTAACAAAAAAATAAATCCAGCAAGTGTCCATTTCACTGCTGTTTGTCCGCGCCAGCCATATCGCCATCTTCCCCAAAGCAGACTGGCAAATACACACCAGGCAATGATAGATAGGACGGTCTTGTGCACAAGATGTTGAGCAAAGAGATCATCAACAAACATCAGGCCGGTAATCAAGCCCAGCGTCAATAGTACAAAGCCACTGCTCAAGAGTTGAAAGAGGGCCCGTTCCATCGTTTGTAGGGGCGGTAGTTTCCGGATTAACCCATTCAGGTGACGTTGATGAAGTTGTTTTTCCTGGACCGCTAGGATGATGGCTTGTATGGCAGCGAGCATAAAAAAACTATAAGCGGCAAGCGATAATAGTATATGCCATTCCAATGCGGGTTGAGAGATAGATGGAGGCTCAGGAGAGGGGAGCTCCACCTTTAGCATCAAGCTCAAGGCCACCAGAGGATAGACAATAATGCCTGGATGCGCGTTAGGTAAACGAAAACCGATAATCAACGCGATAAATGCCATCAGCCAAGTGGTCAGTGAAAACGTTGTAAACAGACCCAGTTCCCAACCTCCAGCATTTTTCATAGTAAAAAAGATATCTGTGCCATGAAAAAGTAATGCCATGATGATCAAAATCCCAACGGGGATACTGGCATTGACTGACGTTGGATCCTTTTGTACAAAACGTCTGATAAGAATAACGCTACTGCTTAAATAAAGTAGAAATGCTAATGCATTCGCTATTGCCATAATTATGTGTGATCCTTGAACCTAATTTTTTTACCCTATTACTTCAATAATATAACGATGTAACAATGACCGAAACAATATATCAGTTATAATGGTGTATTGAATTAACTAATCCTAAAATTCTTATTAGGACATCATCAGCTAACAAGGTGATCTATGTTTGATAGCTTAAGCGATAGACTCGGCAGTACACTCAAAAAAATTCGTGGTCAGGGACGTATCACTGAAGAAAATGTCAAAGAAACACTTCGTGAAGTACGTATGGCATTACTTGAGGCTGATGTCGCTCTACCCGTGGTGCGCGAGTTCATTGAAAATGTCAAAGAACGCGCGATGGGGCAAGATGTTCTCCGTAGTTTAACGCCAGGTCAGGCTTTAGTAAAAATCGTTAATGATGAACTCGTCGCTGTCATGGGCGATGGCTCTTCATCACTGAATCTTAATACCCAGCCACCCGCTGTAATCTTAATGGCTGGCCTACAAGGTGCAGGTAAAACAACCAGTGTGGCGAAGTTAGCCAGATGGCTAAAAGAACGTGAGCGTAAATCTGTCATGGTCGCTAGTGCGGACGTTTATCGACCTGCCGCGATTGATCAATTAGAAACACTTGCAAAAGAAGTTGATGCTCGATTTTTCCCCAGCCAGTCTTCACAAAATCCGGTTGATATCGCTCGTGATGCCATAGAGCAAGCAAAGCGAGATTATGTCGATGTGGTCATCATTGATACGGCTGGTCGATTGCATATCGATGATGACATGATGGATGAGATTAAGCAGATTCATACTGCTATTAATCCGATTGAAACGTTATTTACCGTCGATAGTATGACCGGCCAAGATGCCGCGAATACCGCAAAAGCATTTAATGAAGCCTTACCCCTGACAGGGGTCATTCTCACTAAGACAGATGGTGATGCTCGTGGTGGTGCTGCCTTATCAATAAGACATATTACTGGTAAACCCATTAAGTTTATGGGGGTGGGTGAAAAAACAGCGGCACTTGAACCTTTCCATCCTGATCGTGTTGTCTCACGAATCCTCGGAATGGGCGATGTGCTGTCATTGGTCGAAGAAGCTCAGCGTAAAATGGATGTTGGCTCGGCAGAAAAGCTGGCTAATAAACTGAAAAAAGGTAAAGGCTTTGACCTGGAAGATTTTCAGGAACAATTGCGCCAAATGGGCAAGATGGGCGGAATAGGTTCTTTAATGGAAAAAATGCCTGGCATGGGGAATATTCCGGCTGCGGCTAAACAGCAGGTGAATGATAAAGAGTTAGCCAAGCTCGAAGCTATTATCAATTCCATGACGAAGAAAGAACGACAAAAGCCTGAAATTATTAAAGGCTCGCGCAAAAAAAGAATTGCCGCGGGGAGTGGCACACAAATTCAAGATGTGAATCGTCTTCTAAAACAGTTTAGCCAGATGCAAAAAATGATGAAGAAGATGGGTTCTAAAGGCGGGATGGCCAAAATGATGAGAGGTTTAGGTGGTAAATTTCCGATGGGTGGAGGCCTTCCTTTCTAATAAGTGTTAAAAGGACTTTTCAAATATCGGAGAGTTGCGTAGAATACGACGGTTTTCCGATCCAGTTTTCAACGGGCTAAATTATGGTAACAATTAGATTGACACGCAGTGGCGCAAAAAAACGCCCTTTTTACGGTATCGTCGTAACAGACTCACGCAGCAAGCGTGATGGTCGTTACATCGAACGCGTTGGTTTCTTCAACCCGGTTGCTCGTGGTCAAGAAGAAAAGCTTCGCGTTGACTTAGACCGTGTTGCTCATTGGATCAGCCAAGGCGCGCAAACATCAGAACGCGTTGCTAAGCTGATTGAAGAAGCACAAAAAGCAGCATAAATCGCAAGGGCGCTAGGATATGTCAACATCCGAGGAGTTTATCCCGGTAGGTAAAATATCCGGTGCCTTTGGCGTCAAAGGTTGGGTCAAAGTGTATTCTTTTACTGAACCTAGGGCGAATATCCTGCAATATTCACCACTGTTTTTATCAAGACGTGGTGAATGGCTTGAGATAAAAGTATCTGGAGGCCGTTTGCAAGGAAAAGGGGTTGTGATGGGAATTGAGAACGTCACAGACCGCGATCAGGTTCAGCCACTACTTGGTGCTGAGTTGGCGATTAAAAAATCTCAACTGGAACCTGTTGATGAAGATGAGTTTTATTGGAATGACTTAGAAGGTCTGACCGTAATCAATCTTCAGCAAGAAATATTAGGAAAAGTTGACCATCTGCTTGAAACCGGTGCAAATGACGTGTTGGTTGTTAAAGCTGAAGGCAATAAAACTGAGATATTGATTCCCTTTGTTGTGGATGAGATTGTAAAACTGGTCGATTTGGATGAAGAACTAATCCAAGTTGATTGGAGTAAAGACTATTGATGGGAGACGGATAATGCACTTAGGTGTGATATCCCTTTTTCCTGAAATGTTTGATGCGGTTACTCATTACGGTGTAACAGGCAGAGCGGTAACAAATGGTTTATTGAAAGTAGACTACTGGAATCCGCGAGATTTTGCTTATGACCGACATCGAACTGTAGACGACAGGCCATATGGCGGTGGTCCTGGTATGGTAATGAAAGTTGCGCCTCTGCAAGAGGCAATATCATCAGCAAAAGAAAAGCTGGGTGAAGATGCAACGGTTATCTATCTCTCACCGCAGGGCAGAAAACTGGACCAGGAAAGTCTGCAACAACTGGTTGGTAAAGAGAAGTTGATTCTGCTGGCCGGGCGTTATGAAGGCGTTGATGAACGCTTGATAGAAAAAGAAATTGATGAGGAGTGGTCGATAGGTGACTACGTCCTTAGTGGTGGAGAATTGGCAGCCATGGTGATGATCGATGGCATGGCCAGGTTGATACCCGGTGTATTAGGTGATGAGCAGTCTGCAGAGCAAGATTCTTTTGTAGCTGGCTTGCTGGACTACCCACATTACACCAGACCAGAAGTTTTAGATGACCAGTCAGTACCCGAGGTATTGCTGGGAGGCGACCATGAAGCAATTCGTAAATGGCGTCTCAAACAGTCCTTGGGACGAACATGGTTGCGACGACCTGATTTATTAGACAAAGACACGTTGACTAATGAACAGGCTGCGTTATTAAAAGAGTTTATTGCCGAGAGCGGGCAGGATTAGTTGGGAGTTAACAATGAGTAACATTATCGAACAGCTTAACGCTGAACAAGTGAGACAGGATATCCCTGAATTTTCAGCGGGTGATACTGTTGTTGTTAAAGTTAAAATCAAAGAAGGCGACCGTGAACGTGAACAGGCGTTCGAAGGTGTCGTTATTGCTAAACGCAACCGTGGTCTGCACTCAGCATTCACTGTTCGTAAAATTTCTAGTGGTGTCGGTGTTGAGCGTGTTTTCCAAACACACAGCCCTTCAATCGCCAGTGTTGAAGTAAAACGTCGCGGTGATGTCCGTCGTTCTAAACTTTACTACTTACGTGATTTGACTGGTAAAGCAGCACGTATTAAAGAAAAGCTATAATCCGAATTGTCATAACAGACGATTGGAAAGAAAGGGTAGTGTGTACACACTGCCCTTTTTTATTGCTTAGTTGTTACTATTAAATATCGGATATTTAACAGTAGTTATATGAGCGAGCCACAACCTTCTTATTATCTTGAACCTTTCCTAGACAGCTTATGGTTAGAATCTGGGCTAAGTCAACATACAGTGGACGCTTACCGTAGAGATTTATTAGCCTTCTCTGCCTGGTTGAATCAGTTTGATATTGATTTAGTCTCAGCCACGCAATTAGATATCCAACGCTATCAAAGCCAGCGCTTACGCGAAGGAAGAAAAGTCCGAAGTGAAGCCAGACTTTTATCTTCTCTGAGACGATTCTACCGCTATTTATTGCGTGAAGATATTCGTGATTCCGATCCGACGGCCCAGCTAGACTCACCAAGACTAGGTCGATCTTTACCTGACAGTCTGACGGAAACAGAAGTCGAAGCGTTATTAGCTCAACCAGATATTACTGATGCTCTTGGCTTACGAGATAGAACAATGCTAGAACTGCTTTACGCAGCAGGACTTCGGGTTTCTGAACTGGTGTCATTGCAGTTAGAGCAAGTTAATCTTCGGCAAGGTCTGATTCGTTGTATTGGCAAAGGAAACAAGGAACGTTTGGTGCCCATTGGTGAAATTGCATTGGATTGGTTACAGGACTATCTCTACGAAAGTCGGCCTGCGATATTGAATGGGCAAATCACGGATGACTTATTCCCTACTCGCCGAGGCAAGGCAATGACTCGGCAGGCCTTTTGGTACATCATTAAACGTTATGCCAGCCAAGCAAGTATTGATAAGCATTTGTCACCCCATACATTAAGACATGCCTTTGCAACACATTTACTCAATCATGGCGCAGATTTACGGGTCGTGCAGTTATTACTCGGTCATTCTGATTTATCCACAACACAAATTTATACTCACGTAGCCAAAGAGCGATTAAAACAATTACACGGCCAGCACCACCCGCGTGGCTAAGAGTTGATAAGCCTGACGCTATCAAACATTAATGCTAAACTGGCTCGATTTTATAGCGCAATCAGGTGAACAGATGCCTTCTTTTGATATCGTTTCTGAAGTCGATAAACATGAACTTGCCAATGCAGTGGACCAAACAAACCGAGAGTTAAAGAACAGGTTTGATTTCCGTGGAACTGATGCCAAAGTAGAGCAGTCTGACAAAGTGCTCACAATGCATGCAGATAGTGATTTCCAGTTAGATCAACTTCTCGATATTTTACGACTCAAGCTCGTCAAGCGAGGCGTTGATGTCAGCTGTTTAGAAGTCAAAGATTCTGTAGGTAACGGTAAAATGCGTAAACAGGATGTCTTAGTAAGAGAAGGTATCGACAAAGACTTATCCCGAACGATTGTTAAACTCATCAAAGAAAGTAAAGTGAAAGTGCAAGCAGCGGTTCAAGGCGAGAGCGTCAGAGTAACGGGAAAAAAGCGTGATGAACTGCAATCTATTATTGCCATGCTAAAAGGTCACGATAAAATCGATATGCCATTACAGTTTAATAACTTTAGAGATTAATAACTCCATGTTGAAATATGCCATATTAGTACTGTCTTTGTTCGGTGTCAGTGTCGTCCACGCCGATAATGATGAGCTCCGTAAAAAGATAGAAAAGTCATTACCCGATGTAAAAGTTACTAGCCTAAAAGCGGTAGACGATACTGGATTTTATGAAGCCGTTATTAATGGTCAAATTCTCTATTTTTCTAAAGATGGCCGTTATGTGATTCAGGGTGACATGGTGTCATTGGATTCAAGAATCAATCTTACTGAACAACGTCGGGTGAGTTTACGTAAAGATGCTTTAGCCAAGCTTGATGAAAAAGATATGATTATCTTCGGTCCCCAAAAAGCGAAATACACCATTACTGTGTTTACTGATATTGATTGCGGCTATTGCCGTAAGATGCACGCTGAAATGGAGAAATACAACGATTTGGGCATTCGAGTCCGATATCTGTCTTTCCCGCGAGGTGGGATAGGGTCTAAATCTTATGATGATGCTGTCAATGTATGGTGTGCGGCCGATAGACAGAAAGCTATGACCAAGGCAAAACAGGGTCAGGAAATTCCTACAAAGACATGCGCTAATCCGGTAAAAGCTGAGTTCGAATTAGGTCAGCAACTGGGTGTACAAGGCACTCCCTCTATTTTTCTCGAGTCTGGCCAGAATTTGCCTGGCTATTTGCCACCTGAAAAGTTGATTCAGGTACTGGACGAAAATTCATCGCAATCGTAAAGTTTGCTGCTGATTATCTAGTCGGTGATCATGTAATGTGAGTTGCTGATCATCGACCAAAAGATAACTGACTTTATTTTCCCAATCACCTAATACAACGCGATAGGCATCTTGATTGTCTCTCAATCTAACTTGATGAATGGCGGGACGATGGGTATGACCATGAATCAGTAGTCTGACATTACTCTCAAACATCACTTTCTCAACTTCGGCCTGATTCACATCCATGATTTGGCTGGATTTATATTGTTTCTTTTGCTGACTTTGTTGTTTTATTTTGTCGGATATTTTTTGGCGAAAACGGGCGGGGAGCTTTAAAAAGCACCATTGCAGAAAACGATTGTTCACCACTTTTCGATAACGTTGATAGCTGACATCATCAATACATAAACTATCACCATGTAATAACAGGGTTGGTGTCTCTGCCAAATCGAGCTCGAAGCCGTCTTTAATCAATGTGGCATTCACAGCGTCTGCGAATGCTTTACCGAGCATAAAATCACGGTTACCCACCATCAGATAAAGGTTTATTCCGGCTTTGGTCAATGAACGCAGAGTGTCGGTGAAATCAGAAAACTCAGCAGGGACTAAGTCATCTCCTAACCAAGTATTAAAAATATCACCCAGAATATAAATCTCAGAAACAGCATCAGCCTGTTGTTGAAGAAACTGACAGGCTAGCGTGGTTAATTCAGGCTTGGCAGGATTTAAGTGAAGGTCAGAGATAAATAGTTTGGTCATAAGAAAGAAACCTGCTTGTGTAACAACAAGCAGGTTTTATCTGATTAATTGATGACGCTGGCTTTAATGATAATGATGTCTTCAGCAGGCACATCCTGATGTGGTCCACGCATAGTTGTATCGACTTCTCTTATCGAGTCGACGACATCCATACCTTCAATGACTTCACCAAATACGGCATAGCCCCAACCGCTGGGTACTTTACCCTGAAAATCAAGAAAGCCATTGTCGACAGTGTTAATAAAAAATTGAGCAGTGGCTGAATGAGGATCATTGGTTCTCGCCATAGAAACAGCGCCTCGCTTGTTACTCAAACCATTGTCAGCTTCATTCTCAATGGCTGATTTGGTGGGTTTTTGTTGGAATTCTTGAGTAAAACCACCGCCTTGAATCATAAAATTTTTGATAACACGGTGAAAAATCGTACCGTCATAGAAACCCTCGTTAACATAGTTAAGAAAGTTGGCAACAGTGACAGGCGCTTTATCTTCATTGAGTTCGATAACGATGTCACCATGACTGGTTTCAAGTTTGACTTGTGGCATTTTGGATATCCCATCTGCTTGTATTGAAAAAGAAAAAGTGGCAAATAGCCATAGCAATATTTGCGTAAAATGTCTGATCATAACGGAAAGGGCCCGGATCAATTTCAAACACAACATGATAGAGCAATATGGGGGCTGATGGGAATAAACAGGTCGCTATCTTGTAATAACTGAACTATGTCTATCACAAACAGGGGATTCAATGTGAATCGACAATGGGGCTATATGAAAGAACAATCGTTCAGGATTTAGCGGTTTTCTATATCAGGATGAAAAACAGCGCTGTTACCCAGCCTAACGGAGAGCGTATAATGCGCGTTTTCATAAAAAATTTGTCATTCAATATGTCCGAGTCTGCTGTTAATCATAATTTTATTCGTCCTATCATTCAGGAAGATATTGATACGGGAAGGGTGACTGGCAAAATCGTCACACGTTTTCCACCTGAGCCAAACGGTTACCTCCATATTGGTCACGCGAAATCTATCTGTCTGAATTTCGGTTTAGCTGAAGAGTTCGGCGGTGACTGTCACTTACGCTTTGATGATACCAATCCAGCTAAGGAAGAACAGGAGTACATTGAAGCTATCAAGGATGATGTGCAATGGCTGGGCTTTCAATGGGCAGGGGATGTACATTATGCATCTAATTATTTCGAACAGTTTTACGCTTGGGCTATTCACCTCATCAAACAGGGTAAAGCGTATGTCTGCGATCTGACCGCTGAACAAGCCAGCGAATATCGCGGCTGGGCAACCAAGCCAGGTAAAGAGTCACCTTTCCGTAACCGTAGTGTTGAAGAAAACCTGACTTTGTTTGAGAAAATGAAGCAGGGTGAGTTTGACGAAGGTTTTTGTGTGCTGCGGGCGAAGATTGATATGGCTTCTCCGAATATGAATATGCGTGATCCGATTCTTTATCGCATACGTAAAAAAGCACATCACCAAACCGGTGACAAATGGTGTATTTATCCTAGCTATGACTTTGCTCATGGTCAGGGCGATGCGATTGAAGGGGTGACGCACAGTATCTGTACACTGGAGTTTCAGGACCATCGTCCTTTATATGAATGGTTTATTGAAAACCTGCCAGTACCTTCCAAGCCAAAGCAATATGAGTTTGGACGGTTGAATCTGAACTACACAGTGACCAGTAAGCGTAATTTGAAACAACTAGTTGATGATCAAATTGTCGCTGGTTGGAATGATCCGAGAATGCCAACCATCTCAGGTATGAGAAGACGTGGCTATACCGCAGCAGCTCTTCGCGCTTTTTGTAATGGACTTGCCGTAGCCAAAACAGACGGTGTGGTGGATATTGCACAGTTGGAATTTGAAATTCGTAATGACTTGAATGAAAACGCAGCACGGGCCATGTGCGTGCTCAACCCATTAAAAGTCTCGATCACTAATGCCGCTGACAACACTGAATGGCTTGAAGTCGCGAATCATCCGCAGCAAGAGTCTATGGGTCACCGCTCAATACCATTTACCCAAACGATTTATATCGATGCGTCCGATTTTACTGAAGACACCAGTCTGAGCCGAAAAAAATTCAAACGCTTAGTGATAGGGGACTATGTGCGTTTGCGTGGTGCCTATGTAATCAAAGCGGATGACGTTATTAAAAATGATAGCGGTGACGTGATAGAAGTGATTGCCTCATTAGTGCATGATACCGTGGGGCAGAATCCACCACCTGAAATGAAGCCTCGAGGCGTCATTCATTGGGTGTCAGCAACAGAAGGCAAAGAAGTCGAACTACGTTTGTATGATAGATTGTTTTTGGCCGAAGCACCTGGCAAAGAAACGGGTAATTATCTGGATGATGTGAACCCTGAGTCATTGAAAGTGATTAAAGCACTTGCAGAGCCTGCTATAGTGGATTGTAAACCAGAAACGGTTTTTCAGTTTGAGCGAGAAGGCTATTTTGTTAGCGACCGTTATGATCACACCGCTGACTCTCCGGTATTTAATCTCACTATCAGTTTAAAAGAAGATACGTCGAAGAATAACTAATATGCTAAAAATCTATAACACCCTTACCAGACAGAAAGATGTTTTCACTCCCATACATGAAGGCAAAGTCAACATGTATGTCTGCGGTATGACGGTCTACGATTTATGTCACGTTGGTCATGCAAGGGTAATGGTTGTTTTTGATGTTGTGACCCGATACTTACGTGCACTAGGTTATAACGTGACCTACGTGAGAAATATTACGGATATTGACGACAAAATCATTAAACGTGCAGCAGAGAATGGCGAATCTATTCAATCTTTGACTGAGCGTTATATTGAAGAAATGCATAAGGATGCAGATGCTTTGGGTGTTCTCAGACCTGATCTTGAGCCTAAGGCAACTGAATCAATGGCAGAAATTCTGGCGATGATTGAGACCTTGATGGACAAAGGGCTGGCCTACAAAGCCGATAATGGCGATGTGTATTATGACGTCAGCGAATTCGACAGTTATGGCAAATTATCTGGTCGTAATATTGAAGACTTACGCGCTGGTGAACGAATTGCAGTCAATGAAGCGAAAACAGATCCTCTTGATTTTGTTTTGTGGAAAGCGGCCAAAGCTGATGAACCTGCTTGGGAATCACCTTGGGGACCAGGACGACCTGGCTGGCATATTGAATGCTCAGCGATGTCAGCACACTGCTTGGGTGAGCGCTTTGATATTCATGGTGGTGGACAGGATTTACAATTCCCTCATCATGAAAATGAAATAGCACAATCCGAAGGCGCTCACGATTGTCAGTCAGTCAATTACTGGATGCATAATGGCTTTGTTCGTATAGACGATGAAAAAATGTCTAAGTCTCTGGGCAATTTCTTCACGGTGCGTGAAGTGTTAGCGCTGTATCCGGCCGAGGCGATTCGTTATTTTATTCTCTCGAGTCATTATCGTAGTCCTTTGAATTATGCTGAAGATCAACTGGATCAAGCCAAATCTGCATTAACCCGCTTTTACACGACTTTGCGTGATGTGGATACGGCAGAAAGTGTTCGTTGGCAGGATGATGAGGAATACGGTCAACGATTCAAATCGGCTATGGATGATGATTTCAATACCGCATTAGCGCTGTCAGTGATGGCTGATGTCAGACAAGCGATAAACAAGGCGAGAGAGCAAGGTCAATCAGATAATGTGGCTTATCTTGCTGGCCTGTTATCATCATTTGGTGAGGTACTTGGTTTGTTTCAGCAAGATGCAGACAAATTCCTGACCGGAGATGGCGACTCTGATCAACAAGCTGATTATATCGATAGCTTAGTGGTTGAACGTAATCAGGCCAGAGCGGATAAAAACTGGGCTCGTGCTGACGAGATTCGCGATGAGTTGACGGAAATGGGTATCGTGCTTGAAGATGCGGCTGGTAAAACCAGCTGGCGTCGTGTGTAGTGAATATAAGCGCCTGCTTTCTAGCAGGCGCTTACAGAGCTAGTCTTTGTGCAAAGTTTCTGCAGCAAATAAGGTATTTTCCAGAAGTGTCGCCACGGTCATAGGACCGACACCACCTGGTACGGGGGTTATCCAACTGGCTTTTTCTTTGGCTTTTTCAAACTCTACGTCACCAGTGAGTTTGCCATTTTCCAAGCGATTAATACCGACATCAATGACGATGGCACCTTGTTTTATCCATTCACCAGGAATAAAACCCGCTTTACCTACGGCGACCACTAATAAGTCAGCACGACGAACCTGCTCTTCGAGATTATTTGTCCAGCGATGACAAACGGTGGTAGTGCAGCCAGCCAATAATAATTCCAGTGCCATAGGCCTACCAACTATATTAGAGGCACCTACTACCACAGCTTCGAGACCTTTGAGATCGACTCCGGTAGTGCGTAGTAGGGTAATCACTCCCTTTGGTGTACATGGTCTGAGTTGTGGATTACGTTGAGCGAGACGGCCGATATTATATGGATGGAAGCCATCGACGTCTTTATGTGGGGCGATTCGTTCAATCACTGTTTCCGCAGAAATGTGCTGAGGCAAAGGTAATTGCACCAGAATGCCATCAATATCGTCATCTTGATTTAATTTATCAATCAGAGAGAGTAACTCTTCTTCGGTCGCTGTTTCTGGAAGATCATAGGCTTCAGATTTGAATCCAATTTCTTCACAGCTTTTTCGTTTGCTACCTACATAGACCTGCGATGCCGGATTAGCGCCTATCAATATGACCGCAAGACCTGGACGACGTTTTCCTTCTGCTAATCGTTCTGCCGTCGCTAATTTCAATTGTTGTTTCAGGTCAGCTGCAACTGCCTTGCCATCGATAATCTTTGCGCTCATTCATCATTCCCGCTTATGCAAAAGCGGCTATGATCGCATGATGTGAGCTGAACAGCAAAAAATATCAAAACAGTGATTGACTCTTAAATTCTAACCACGTATTATTTCGCCTTCTTCGGGGATGACTTCTCGAATTAAGTCGGGGCATAGCGCAGTCTGGTAGCGCATCTGGTTTGGGACCAGAGGG
>NZ_DBNG01000016.1:0-38109 GCF_002299105.1 Methylophaga sp. UBA678 | reverse complement strand
CGCATCTGGTTTGGGACCAGAGGGTCGGGAGTTCGAATCTCTCTGCCCCGACCACTTCTTAACTTATGTCCTCGCTTAGCAAAAATCATATGCGCCCGTAGCTCATCTGGATAGAGCATCGGCCTTCTAAGCCGAGGGTAGCAGGTTCGAGTCCTGCCGGGCGTACCATATCTCAAGTCATTTCCAGCGATTTTATAATCTCATCACTTTCGCCATCGCCGATAGCCTAAGCTCTCATTCTTATTCAATTAATCATTGCTATTTACACATCTCTCTATCGTTTATGGTTTTAAACATTTCTCACTTAGATGTTTGAGTGAATCTCTTTACTTCTATTCCTTTGAGGACTCTGCTCTAGCCCTCATTCTCTCTACTGCATAATGAAAATCTGCAAAGCAAATAATATCATCTGCTGATATTTTGTACTGAATAGTCCTTATTAACACGATATTCCTTAGCCAAGATCTGGTTGTCTAAAAAAGTAAGTTATGAAATTAGCAGTATCTTTGCTTGTAACTCTAAAGGATAATCATTATTATTACCGCCTTCGATTTGTCGCGTGCGTCATTAAAGTGTACAAGTTTGCTAGTGGGAACACTGAAATTTAATTTAAATAGATTGATATGTCAGTGTTATGAAGGTAATGAGCCAGGCTGATTAATGGAGAAAAGTCAGTCATAGTGGTGCAGCTGAGCTCAATTCTGCTTATGTACCTTGTCAATGCAGTAAAAGTAGGCATTAATTTTCTGGCGTTACTGATTAGGTTGATAAAGTCCTAAGTATGAGTTTGAGCATCTCATCAATAGCGTTTTCTAGTTGGTCAGAAGCCACTTTTGATCTAAAACTAAGGCTTTGGTCTTCTGCCTTAAGCTTAAGTAACCTGTGCGCTAAGTTATAGTCCGACTCAATCTGCAATTACTAGACTTGATTCCCTGTCAGGGAAAGCGATGAATCATTTTCAATATTATATTGAATACTAATTGTTCGTATTTTAATTTATAGGGTGAAGGAATCTTAATGGCAAAAAAAGATACTAAAATTGGGCCTCGCAGCTACACTTCTCGAGCGAGTAGTCAAAAGTGGGTGATGACGACATTGGCTCTGGCATTATCATCGGCGATGACAACACCAGCCTTTGCTGAAGAGGTCGATCTCGATACTGTTGTTATCGAGGGAGACAAGTCTAGTGCAGAAAGTAATCCTTACGCAGAGCCTGATGCACCGTATAAAGCCAACCGTTTATCAGACAGCAAACGTACACGTGATATTGCTGAAACGCCACAAACCATGACTGTTTTGACGAAAGAGTCGATTATTGACTCAGGTAAGACAGAGTTAAAAGATATTCTGAGCGCACAGCCTGGCATTACATTGGGTACAGGTGAAGGCGGTAACTCTTTCGGTGATCGCTATATTATTCGTGGTTATGAAGCGCGTAATGATGTGTTCACCGACGGTTTGCGTGACCCAGGCCTCATCACCCGTGAAACTTTTGCGCTTGAGCAAGTTGAAATTACAAAAGGTCCTAGTTCGACATTTGCAGGGCGTGGGTCTACCGGTGGTGCCGTAAATAGTGTGACTAAAAAGGCGAGTCTGGATGATGACTTTACAACGCTATCGGGTGGCCTAGGTACAGATGAATATCAGCGCTATACCTTAGATACGAATAAAGTACTGAGTGATGATTTCGCAATTCGCTTTAATGCTTTATACAGTGAGGCAGATGTGCCTGATCGTGACCCAGCAGAAAAACGACGCCAAGGTGCTTTGTTGTCTGCAGTTTATCAGCCGACCGATGAACTTAGCCTGACAGCAGATTATTATCACTTTCGTGCCGATGATCGAACGGATCCGGGTGTTGCTCTGGATCGAGATACCAACAAAATACTTAAGTATGATTATGTTGGCCAGGACGGACTAGACTTCCAACATTCCAAGGCAGATATTTTTACATTTGGTTTTGATGTTGAGTTAACAGAGGGCCTGCGATTAGAAAATAAATCGCGTGTTGGTAAAACTGAAAACGAGTATATCGTGACTGCCTATAGTGCTCGCTCAGCAGGTACGCGATCATTCACCGGTTGGCAGGAAAATGATTACCTTGGCAACCAGACAAACTTAATTATCGATCAGAATCTTTGGGGCAAACGCCATACCATCGTTACAGGTATTGAATTTGCTAAAGAAGAAATGGATGCCGGGAATTATGATGTTAACCCATCCAGCGTAGCGGTTGACCCATATAACCCTAACAATAATGCTTGGTCGGGTATGGCTAGTAAAAGTGATGCCACTACTGAGTTAGAGTTGAAAACAGTATCTGCGTACTTAATGGACACCATTACACTCAATGATGATTGGGAAGTATTTGCGGGTGTGCGTTATGACTACTTTGACTATGATCTTTGGACAGCGGCTGGTCGCTCTCCGGAAATGGATCGTAGCTACAGTGATGGTTTCTGGAATGGACATGTTGGCGTCGTATTCTCACCATGGGAAAACGGTAACATTTACCTTAGCTGGAGTACTTCTTCCAATATCAATGGTGGTGAAGCTGATGCTGGCGGTAGCTGTGGTTATGGTGGTTTGTGTTCAGACTCTGATGGCAACTATAAGAGTGCCGATCCTGAGCAGTCTACTAATTGGGAGCTAGGCACTAAGTGGAATCTGTTTGATAATAATCTGCTATTAACGGCCGCTATTTTCCAAACCACGAAGGAAGATGTTATTGAAGGTGGTGTGGACTCCTACAATAGTGGTGGCACATTAAATACTGGTGAAAACCGTGTCCGAGGTATTGAGCTAGGGTTGTCCGGTAATATTACTGAAAGATTGAGTGGTCAGATGGGCTTTGCAATGATGCATTCTGATACATTGGATTCATACTTTGACGGTACGAAAGAGGTTACTGGCCGAGGTGGTTCAATCTCCTACCCTGATAATATCGGTAAACCAAAAGCTAACTTCGCGAAACGTAGCTTTAATGGTCAATTAAAATATCAGGCCACGCAAAAATTCGCCTTTGGTGGTGTGGTTACCTATTCCAGTGGCATGTTTGGCGGACAGCCAGATGCGGCAGCTAACACGGATATAAGTATTCCCGGATATATTGTTTATGATGCCTTTGCTTCTTATGAAATCAACGACAACATGACAGTCCGTGCCAATATTCTTAACTTGTTTGATAAGGATTACTACACCGCGTTATATCGAGGTGGCAGCATCGTCTATAAAGGTGATGCAAGAAGCGCCAATGTCAATCTGACCTATAAGTTCTGATCAGGTTATTATAACGGGCCATCGGGCCCGTTTTTTTGGAGCTAATGACATGCTAATGGTTATACCTGAGGTGTTCTCAAAAACTGATCTCAGCAAACTCAATGAACACTTAGCAAAAGGAGAATGGCTTGATGGTAAGATAACTGCTGGAGCGCAAGCCAGCGCTGTTAAACAGAATCAGCAGTTGGATGAAAGCTCAACACTCGCACATCACCTCGGCGATATTGTGTTGGATGCACTAGCTCAACAACCTCTATTTATGTCGGCTGCCTTGCCACTTAAAATCTTTCCTCCGATGTTTAATCGATACCAAGGTAAACAAACCTATGGTAACCATGTCGATAATGCCATCCGTTTTGTACCAGGCACACCAACGCGTGTGCGTAGCGATCTTTCTGCTACTTTATTTCTGAGTGAACCTGACGATTATAAAGGGGGGGAACTGGTTATTCAGGAGCAATTTGGTGAGCAGAACATAAAACTTAATGCAGGGGATCTTATTCTGTATCCTTCAAGTAGTCTGCATCAAGTTAAGCCTGTCATTGATGGCGAACGCCTTGCTTGCGTTATGTGGATGCAAAGTATGGTTCGTGACAATGAACAACGTCAGATCTTGTTTGATCTGGATCAGAGTATCCAATCATTAACGACACAACATGAGCACCAACATCAGGATATTATGCGTTTAACTAACATCTATCAAAACCTGTTAAGACAATGGGCTGAGACGTAAGTATGGAAAAATCGTTAAAGACGCCCCTAAACTCGATACCACAGGACTTAGTTTGTGCTGCTGACTATGCTCGCTATGCGAAACAACATTTAAGTCATGCTGTGTATGAATACGTTGTCGGTGGCGGAGCTGATGAAATCACTTTGAGACGTAATCGCCAGAAATTAGATGAGTATTTCATTCTACCTTCCGTGTTGAAGGATTGTACAAAAGGAGGAACGCATACCACCGTGCTTGGACAGGCTTTTCGTCACCCTTTGATGTTAGCCCCTGTCGCTTTTCAGCAGCTTGCTCATCCACAAGCTGAGTTAGCGACAGCAGAAGCTGCCAATCACTTAGAGACAGGCATGATGGTCAGTACACTAGCGACATGTTCTCTCGAAGATATTGCTGCAAGTACATCCCAAACGAAATGGTTTCAGCTCTATTTTCAGCAAGATAAAGAGTTTACGCTGAGTTTGGTCAGACGTGCAGAGCAGGCTGGCTATAGTGCCTTAGTTGTCACTGTTGATGCTCCTCTGCATGGTATCCGTAATCGTGCTCAGCGAGCCGGTTTTGTTTTACCTGAAGGCGTGGAGGCTGTGAATCTTAGAGATCGGCCTCCTTTGCCACGACAAAGCTTTGATCCCAGTCAGAGTGTTGTTTTTCAGGGCATGATGAGTGAAGCACCAGCTTGGGAGGATATTCGTTGGCTGCAAAAACAGACGACGCTTCCCATTATCTTGAAAGGCATTCTGTCCCCCATTGATGCCGTGCAAGCCCGAGAGTTGGGACTAGCTGGAGTAGTGGTGTCAAACCATGGTGGTCGCACGCTGGATTGCGTGCCATCATCCATTGAGATGTTGCCTGTCATAAGAGAAGCGGTGGGTACTGATTTTGTGGTTCTTTATGATGGTGCTGTAGAACGTGGTACGGATACTTTTAAAGCGCTGGCTTTGGGAGCTGATTTAGTTTGTCTCGGGCGGCCGCAATTTTACGCTTTGGCAGTAGCGGGGGCACTAGGCGTTGCCCATTTATTGAGGATTCTACGCGAAGAGCTAGAAGTGACGATGAGCTTGGCTGGTACCCCAACAATCGATAGTATTACTTCTCACTCACTTCAATATTAAACTGGCCTAAGCAAGTTCATACTGTAATAAGTAGTGACTAATAAACTATCGTTCTTAATGTAGATAGCTTTTACGTAGCTTTGCGTTAATTGAAATGATGTGTCGACATTCGTAAAAAAACATAGCTTCTGCGTTGCTTCCAGTTCTCACTAATGCTACTTTTAGCTGGCAAATATTCAATTCACTCAAATAGAAGAGCTATCTGTGTCAAGGAAAACACTTTTTGTTACCGGGGGGGCTGGATTTATTGGTTCAGCGTTGATTCGTCGTCTTATCGAAGTTAGTAATTACCACATTATCAATATTGATAAACTGACCTACGCAGGTAATCTGGAGTCACTTCTGCCTATTGCTGACAATCCGCGTTATCATTTTGAACAAGCCGATATCTGTGATGCGGAAAAAATGAATGCTTTGTTCAAGGAGTATGAGCCTACAGCCATCATGCATCTAGCGGCAGAATCACATGTTGATCGCTCGATAGACGGACCCGCTGATTTTGTGCAAACTAATTTAGTGGGTACCTACGTTTTATTAGAAGCGGCCAGACAGTACTGGAAAACGCTTGATAAAGACGCTGCGGCACAATTTCGCTTTCATCATATCTCCACCGATGAGGTATATGGTACTTTAGGGGAAACAGGCTTGTTCGAAGAGACAACGCCTTATCAACCAAATTCACCCTATTCAGCGACCAAAGCAGGAAGTGATCACCTAGTTCGTGCCTGGCATCACACCTATGGTCTACCCGTTGTCATGACTAATTGCTCTAATAATTACGGTCCCTATCAGTTTCCTGAAAAATTGATTCCACTGATTATCAATAATGCATTGGTGGGCAAACCCTTACCAGTCTATGGCAAAGGCGATAATATCCGTGATTGGTTGTATGTGGATGATCACGCTGATGCCTTACAGCTTGTTCTGGAACAAGGAAAGCTGGGCGAAAGCTATAATATTGGCGGCTTTAACGAACATACCAATCTTGATGTTGTGCATCGTGTTTGTGACATTCTGGATGAGTTATTACCCGAATCTGAACATTGTCCTCATCGAGATTTGATTACTTTTGTCACGGATCGCCCTGGTCATGATCAACGTTATGCGATTGACGCTACTAAAATCAATCGTGAATTAGGCTGGACGCCAAAAGAAACGTTTACTACTGGCCTACGTAAAACAGTGGAATGGTATATCGACAACCGTGAGTGGAATGAGCGTGTCATGGATGGTAGTTATCAACAAGAGCGCTTAGGGTTGGGAGAACAGGCATCATGAGTCAACGAAAAGGGATTATTCTTGCCGGTGGCAGTGGTACACGACTTCATCCCGTCACACAGTCTATTAGTAAACAGTTACTGCCTGTGTATGATAAACCGATGATTTATTATCCATTATCGACACTGATGCTGGCCGGCATGAGGGAAATCTGCATTATTTCAACCCCCCAAGATACACCACGACTCCAGCAACTATTAGGGGATGGAAGTCAATGGGGACTCGAGCTTAGCTATGTTGTTCAGGAAAAACCAGAGGGAATTGCTCAAGCATTTACCTTAACAAAATCGTTTATTGGTGACAGTAGCACGGCTTTAGTGCTGGGCGATAACGTTTATTATGGCCATGATTTAGCGGATTTAATGTCGGAAGCGGATGACAGACAAGAAGGGGCAACGGTGTTTGCCTATCCGGTGTTTGATCCAGAACGTTATGGTGTGGTCGAGTTTGATGATGCAGGAAAGGCATTAAGTATCGAAGAAAAACCGACAAAACCCAAATCCCGCTATGCTATCACTGGGCTGTATTTTTACGATAACCAGGTTGTCGATATTGCAGAAAGTCTAAAACCCTCAGCGCGTGGGGAGTATGAGATAACGGATGTGAACCAACACTATTTAGATAAGGGCGAGTTGCACGTGGAAGTCATGGGCCGAGGCATGGCTTGGCTGGACACAGGTACACATGATTCGTTACTTGAAGCATCACAATTTATTCAAACCATAGAAAAACGTCAGGGGTTGAAAGTGATGTGTCCTGAAGAAATTGCTTATCGACAAGGTTACATTGATGCTGATCAGCTTCTAGCATTAGCTAAACCATTAGTAAAAAGTGGCTATGGCGATTATCTGATGAACTTAATTCACGAAAAGATTTATTAAATGCAAGTTATTGAAACGACACTGCCGGATGTGAAAATTCTTAAACCCAGAGTCTTTGGTGATGAACGTGGGTTTTTTATGGAAAGCTTCAATAAAAAACAATTTGAAGCACTCACTGGCGTGGACACCGAATTTGTCCAAGACAATCACTCAAGATCTTCACAAAATGTTTTACGTGGTCTGCATTATCAAATCCAACATGCGCAAGGTAAATTAGTACGAGTGATTTCAGGCGAAGTGTATGATGTGGCTGTGGATATGAGAAAATCATCATCGACATTTGGTCAATGGGTAGGGGTTCATCTCAAAGCAGAAAATCATGATATGTTGTGGGTGCCGCCAGGCTTTGCCCATGGCTTTTTTGTATTAAGTGAATCTGCCGATTTTTTATATAAAACCACAGATTATTATGCGCCGGAACATGAACGCTGTTTGTTATGGAATGATCCCGCCTTGGATATCGATTGGCCTTTGTTAGATAAATCGCCATCTCTATCTGCGAAAGATCAGCAGGGAGCACATTTTAACGAAGCGGAATTCTACGATTAATGCGTATTTTAGTAACGGGAAAGTATGGTCAGGTAGGGCATGAGTTAATAAGAAGCCTGTCTTGTCTTGGTGATATTATTGCTACTGACAGTAAAACACTCGATCTAAGCAAGACAGAAGAGTTAGCTGAAAAAGTAGAAAAGTTGGCACCCGATTTAATTGTCAATGCGGCAGCCTATACAGCTGTTGATAAAGCTGAGACTGAACAAGAACTGGCATATAAGGTCAATGCTCTTGCCCCACAGATATTAGCTGAAGTCGCCAAAAATCGTGATATCCCGCTTATTCATTACTCAACCGATTATGTATTTAATGGCAGTGGTGATAAAGCCTGGACCGAAGATGCGGAAACTCAGCCACTCAATGTGTATGGCAGAACAAAGTTGGCAGGTGAATTGGCTATTAGTAATGCCTCAGATAAATATCTGATCTTCAGAACCAGTTGGGTCTATGGTGCAAGAGGGGCTAACTTCCTCAATACGATGAAAAGGTTAGCGATTGATAAAGTGCAGTTATCTATTGTTCACGACCAGGTCGGTACACCAACATGGGCTCGTCACATCGCTGATGTAACGGCGCAAGTCATCTCGCAAAGTCACCAACAAACAGACTTCTGGCAGAGCCATAGCGGTGTATACCATCTATCTGGTGCCGGTCGTGCCAGTTGGTTTGATTTTGCCCAGCAAATATTTAATTTAATGGCTGCACAAGGACACTCAGTGCCGAAGCTTCATCCTATCACTACGCGTGATTATCCAACGCCGGCAAATCGTCCAGCTAATTCTTTACTCGATAATACAAAGTTAAAACAACATTTTGACCTTGCTTTGCCAGACTGGCAAACCACACTGGAGTGGGTAATGAGCGGAGAAGAGTGATAATCTTCTGTCTTCTTGAAGTGTATTAGCCAAAACTTGCTGAGTGTATTACGTTGACATACCCATCAATTGTAAAAAAAATGGGCCTATGGTTTTTGAACAGACCTCGGCCAATAAAAAGAACGATCAGTGTCATACTGGATTTTTTAGCCATCCCATTCTCATTATGGTTAGCTTTTTCTTTACGCTTAGGTGAGTTTTATATTCCGCCGAACCAGCAGTTGTGGATCTTTGTTCTTGCCCCCGTTATTGCCATCCCTATTTTTATAAAGTCAGGTTTATATCGGGCGATTATTCGTTACATCGGCATGGATGCCATCTGGACCATTGCCAGGGCTGTATTGCTGTTTACCTTGATTTTTTCTGTCATCGTGTTGACCGCTGATAACTTGGCCGGGTTAGTGCCCAGAACGGTTTATGCCATTCAAGCAATCATCTTGATGTTGTTTGTAGGGGGGAGTCGCATGATGGCGAGATGGTTGATAGTGAAAAGCGATCATCATCTCTGGAAAGAGCTCAATGCCGTTCGTTATATTCCACCTGTCTTAATTTATGGGGCTGGGCGAGCTGGTGCACAAGCCGCGGCATTGATGAAATTAAGTAATCAGATGCGTCCCGTGGCGTTTATTGACGATAACGCAACATTATGGCGACAACAAATTAATGGCATGACGGTTTATGGTGTCGACCAGCTTGCCAAGCTGATTGAACGTTTCAAGGTCAGAGATATTTTGCTGGCGATGCCATCGGCGGGTCGTCGTCGTAGAAGTGAAATTTTGAAATTGTTGGAGCATTATCCTGTTCACGTCAGAACATTACCTGATTTGATGGATATTGCAGAAGGACGTCTGGAAGTTTCTGATATTCAGGAAGTGGATATCGCTGATTTATTAGGTCGTGAACCTGTCGCACCGATTAATAACTTGTTAAGCAAAAATATCACGGATAAAGCGGTGATGGTGACCGGTGCTGGTGGTTCTATTGGTTCAGAGCTTTGTCGGCAAATTATCCATTTATCGCCATCCTGTCTGGTTCTTTATGAAGCGAGCGAAATTAATCTTTATCAAATTGAGCGTGAACTGGCGTCATTAGCTTTAGATATTCCTGTTTACTCTATGCTGGGAACAGTGCTTAATCAGCAGCGTGTTGAGATGGTATGTCGGCGTTTTGGCGTGAATACTATTTATCATGCAGCGGCCTATAAACATGTGCCAATTGTCGAGAGAAATACCAATGAAGGTATCCGTAATAATGTGTTTGGCACACTGCATTGCGCGCAGGCTGCGATTGATGCCGAGGTGGAAACTTTTGTACTTATCTCAACCGATAAAGCTGTTCGTCCAACCAATACCATGGGGGCAACAAAGCGCTTTGCAGAGTTAGTGCTTCAGGCTTTTGCTGAATCAAAAACGTTGTATAACAAAACGCGCTTTACCATGGTCAGGTTTGGTAATGTCTTGGGGTCATCGGGATCTGTGGTGCCATTATTCAGAGATCAGATTGCCAAAGGTGGACCGGTAACGGTGACTGACCCTGAGATCATCCGCTATTTTATGACAATTCCTGAAGCTGCAGCCTTAGTTATCCAGGCTGGCGCCATGGGCAAAGGTGGTGATGTCTTTGTGCTTGATATGGGCGAACCGGTCAAGATTGTTGATTTAGCCAGACGCATGATCCATTTAAGTGGGTTCACCATACGTGACAACGATAACCCAAATGGTGATATTGAAATTGCCTATACTGGTCTCAGACCCGGTGAAAAGCTTTATGAAGAATTGCTCATCGGTGATAATGTATCGGCGACCGAACATGAGAAAATAATGCGGGCAGAAGAATGTGTGATTGAGTGGCCAGCTTTGGTCACAATCATTCGAGAACTGGAACTCGCTAACAAACATGATGACTGTCAAAAAGCACGAGCTATATTGCTAGACACGATTGATGGGTTTATTCCTCAATGTGAGTTAAGTGATTGGCTGGGGAACGATGTCTAGAAGTGCATTCTTTATATTGCCAGAGTCTCAGTTAAACTATACTGGTGCTGTATTTCAAGAGGATTTAATTTAGTGTGTGGAATAGTCGGCGGAATCGCTGAAAGGAATGTTAGCCCCATCTTGATGGAAGGGTTACGAAGACTGGAATATCGCGGTTATGATTCGTCTGGAATGGCGCTGCTTGATGATGTCAACGCACTGCATCGTGTTCGATCTTTGGGAAAAATACAACAACTTCAGGATAAAGTTGATCAATTAAATGCCCCGTTTACTGGTCGAATCGGTATTGCTCACACACGTTGGGCGACACACGGAATACCTTCTGAAAATAATGCTCATCCACACATTTGTAACAATCAAGTGGCGGTCGTACATAATGGTATTATTGAGAATTACCAATCATTAAAACATAAACAACTTGCACAAGGCTATCGCTTTACTTCTGAAACCGATACTGAAGTGGTTGCCCATGAAATTCATGCTGAACTGCAACAGGATAATGATCTTTTACAGGCGGTTTTGCGTTCTCTGAAAGTCTTTGATGGGGCATACGCTCTAGGCGTAATGGATAAGTCTCATCCTGATATGTTAGTGGCTGCAAGAAAGGGAAGTCCATTAGTTATAGGTATTGGGATTGGTGAACACTTCATTGCTTCGGACGTCTCGGCGTTGCTTCCCGTTACACAGAATTTTATTTTTCTAGAAGACGGTGATGTTGCCAAGTTAACCCGGGACAAAGTCGAAATTTATAGTGCGGCAACAGGTGAACTAGTTGAGCGTCCTGTTAAACAGTCAAGCCTGAATATTACGTCGGTTGAGCTAGGTGAGCATCGCCATTACATGCACAAAGAGATCTTTGAACAGCCCCAAGCCGTGATTGACACGTTAGAAGGCCGTATCACACAGGATCAAGTTCTGGTATCCAGTTTTGGTCCCAAAGCTGAGCAAATCTTTAAAACGGTTGAGCAAATTCACATCATCGCTTGTGGAACAAGTTATCACGCGGGTATGGTCACTAAATATTGGATGGAAGATATTATCGGTCTGCCATGTCAGGTTGAAGTGGCTAGTGAGTTCCGTTATCGCAATCCGGTGATTTTGAATAATACGTTATTTGTGATGATAAGCCAATCAGGTGAAACCGCTGATACATTGGCTGCACTGCATCAGATTAATCATTACAGAAAAGCTCATGAACTTGATGGCATTACTACATTGAGTATCTGTAATGTGGCTGAGAGCAGTCTGACACGTGATGCTGATATGACTTATCTGACGCATGCCGGGCCCGAAATTGGTGTGGCGTCAACCAAATCATTTACTACTCAGCTTGTTGTATTGGCTTTACTACTCACAAGCTTAGGTAAAGTCCAAAAAAGATTAAGTAAAGAGCGTGAATCCATGATCGCAGGTGGTTTGCAGAAACTACCTAATTTGATTCGTATGGCGCTGGAGCATGAAGAGGAAATCCGTGATATCTCCCAGTTATTCGCTGATAAACAACATGCTTTATTTCTAGGGCGTGGAACGATGTTCCCCATAGCTCTGGAAGGGGCTTTAAAGTTAAAAGAAATCAGTTATATTCATGCAGAGGCCTATCCTGCAGGTGAACTGAAGCATGGTCCTTTGGCTTTAATCGATGAAACCATGCCAGTTATTGCTATCGCTCCACTTGATGATTTATTGGAAAAGTTGAAATCCAATTTACAGGAAGTCAAAGCTCGAGGCGGGCAGATGATTGTGTTTGAAGATGAACGCAGCGATATCAGTTCAGAGACCAGTTTCAAAGTCGTGAAAGCCACGACCAATGTGGGTCGAATTACCGCACCTATTACTTACAATATCTTATTGCAGTTATTGTGTTACCACGTTGCCTTAATCAAAGGCACTGATGTGGATCAACCGAGAAATTTAGCGAAATCCGTTACAGTTGAGTAAAAATATGAAAATAGCAATCGCAGGGACAGGGTATGTTGGCCTTTCACTGGCCGTCTTATTAGCTCAAAAGCATCAAGTCGTGGCTTTAGATATTATTGAGGAGAAGGTAAACCTGCTCAATAACAAAAAATCGCCAATCGTTGATGCTGAAATTGAAGATTTTTTACAAAATAAAACACTAGATTTTCGGGCAACACTGGATAAATCCGATGCCTATAACAATGCTGACTATGTCGTTATTGCCACACCAACCGATTACGACCCAGATACCAACTATTTCAATACAAAGTCTGTAGAAGCCGTTATTCAGGATGTAAAAAGCATTAACCCTAGTGCGGTAATGATTATTAAATCTACTGTACCAGTTGGGTATACTGCAGAAATCAAGCAACGTTTTGGTGTTGATAATATTTTCTTCTCACCAGAGTTTTTAAGAGAAGGGAAAGCGCTTTACGATAATCTCTATCCTTCACGTATCGTCGTTGGGGAGAAAAGTGAGAGAGCTGAAACCTTTGCTCGGTTACTTGTTGAAGGCTCGTTAAAACCAGATGTTCCCGTTTTGGTGACTGACAGCACCGAAGCCGAAGCCATTAAATTATTCTCGAATACTTACCTTGCTATGCGGGTGGCGTACTTTAATGAGCTTGATAGTTACGCAGAAGCACACGGTTTGGATTCACGTCAGATTATCGAAGGTGTCGGATTAGATCCACGTATTGGAAGTCACTATAACAATCCTTCTTTTGGCTATGGCGGTTATTGTTTGCCAAAAGACACTAAGCAATTATTGGCCAATTACGAAGATGTGCCTAATAACATCATCAAAGCGATTGTTGATGCCAATACTACAAGAAAAGACTTTATTGCTAACTCAATCATTAACAAAAATCCTAAAGTTGTCGGCATTTACCGATTAGTGATGAAATCCGGTTCTGATAATTTTAGGGCCTCAGCTATTCAAGGTGTGATGAAACGTATTAAAGCCAAGGGTATCGAGGTTATCGTTTATGAGCCAGTACTTGAGGATGCTGAGTTTTTCAGATCAAAAGTCGTGAATGATCTCAATCAGTTTAAATCTCAGGCGGACGTAATTTTAGCTAATCGCGTCACTGAAGATATCATAGATGTGAAAGATAAAATTTATACCCGAGATTTATTTGGTGGTGATGCTTAGAATGAGAAACTCATCACTGAGTTAATATTTCACTGGTCATAAAATATTCAATGGCATGGATGCCAATACGAAATATCTGAGTAGACTGCCATGGATGGCGGGGAAATTTTATTTCTGGCATCTGTGCCACCCAGATAAGCCGATCTAAACGCGTAGCTATTGGGATGTGTCTGCACTTTCTTTTAAAATTCTCTATCACTTCATATCTAAGTTCATCTTCTCCTATTCATGAAACTTATAACGAGTTTCGCAAAAGAATACTAATGTCATGTATCTCTATGGCGGGGTAAGTTTAATTTTAAGTTTAAACAGCTTATAACTATTTATTTTCTATAAAAATATAAAAGTAAATATTGATTGTTCAGAGGTAATATCAATACTAGTTCTGAATGATAAAGTCATTCCGTTTATACTTAGTCGTTATTTTTAATAAGTTTCAGAAGAATAATCAGGATAGTCAATGAGTAAAGTCGCATTAATCACTGGCATTACAGGGCAAGATGGATCTTATTTAGCCGAGTTTTTACTGGAAAAAGGCTACATCGTTCACGGTATTAAACGACGTGCGTCAAGTTTTAACACGCAACGCGTCGATCATATCTATCAAGATCCTCATGTCGATAATAAAAACTTTATATTGCACTACGGCGATTTAACGGACTCATCTAACTTGACTCGTATCCTTCAACAAGTCAAACCAGATGAAGTATATAACTTAGGGGCTCAGTCTCATGTCGCTGTCTCGTTCGAATCGCCTGAGTATACTGCTGATGTCGATGCTATGGGGACGCTTAGACTCTTAGAAGCTATCCGATTGTTAGGTCTTGAAAAGAAAACACGCTTTTATCAAGCTTCTACTTCTGAACTTTATGGTTTAGTGCAAGAAATTCCTCAGAAAGAAACAACGCCTTTCTATCCTAGATCCCCTTATGCTGTTGCTAAACTCTATGCTTACTGGATCACTGTCAACTACCGCGAGTCTTATGGCATCTATGCTTGTAATGGTATTTTGTTTAATCACGAATCTCCCCGCCGTGGTGAAACCTTTGTCACCCGTAAAATTACCCGTGGTTTAGCGAATATTGCTCAGGGGCTCGAAAAGAAACTGTATATGGGCAATATGGATGCATTACGTGACTGGGGGCATGCAAAAGATTATGTGCGTATGCAATGGATGATGTTGCAACAAGAGCAGCCAGAGGATTTTGTGATAGCGACCGGTGTGCAATATTCTGTCCGTCAATTCATACAGTGGGCAGCCAAAGAATTGGGTATCACTCTAAAATTTGAAGGTGAAGGTGTTTCAGAAAAAGGTATTGTTGTCTCTATAGAAGGTGACGATGCCCCTGCTCTTAGTATTGGAGACGTCATTGTTGAGATCGATGAACGTTATTTCCGACCTGCAGAGGTGGAAACTTTACTAGGTGACCCTGCAAAGGCTAAAAAAGAACTGGGTTGGGAACCTGAAATTACCGTGCAAGAAATGTGTGCTGAAATGGTAGCTGAAGACCTCAACATAGCTAAACGACATGCCTTATTAAAGTTGCATGGTCATGAAATTCCCGTGAGTGTTGAATAGTTATGAGCTTGAATATTTTTGTTGCCGGTCACAATGGTATGGTCGGATCGGCGATCATTCGTCAGTTAGAAAAAGACAAAAACAATCGCATTATCACTGCAGAACGTCGTGATTTAGATTTAACCAATCAGCAAGCAGTTAATCATTTTTTTCAATCTCATCAGATTGATCAGGTCTATCTCGCTGCTGCAAAAGTGGGAGGGATTCATGCCAATAATGAATACCCTGCCGAGTTTATCTATCAAAATCTGATGATTGAAGCCAACATTATCCATGCTGCTCATCAGAATGATATTCAAAAGTTACTGTTTTTAGGCTCATCATGCATTTATCCCAAAAATGCGGAACAGCCGATGAAGGAAGAAGCTCTACTGACTGGAATTCTTGAGAGCACTAACGAACCATATGCTATTGCAAAAATTGCCGGTATTAAACTATGTGAAAGCTATAACCGACAATATGGGCGAGACTACCGTAGTGTGATGCCGACCAATCTTTATGGAGAGAATGATAATTTCCATCCAGAAAATTCACATGTTATCCCCGCATTAATCCGTCGTTTTCATGAAGCAAAAGTCAACGGTGACAAGCAAGTTATTGCCTGGGGCAGTGGTAAACCAATGCGTGAATTTTTACATGTTGATGATATGGCTGAAGCATCAGTATTTGTTATGAATTTGGATATCAGTAAGTATCAACGGCACATTCATCCAATGCTTTCACATATAAATGTCGGAACAGGAGTTGACTGTACTATTCGGGAGTTGGTTGAGACGGTTGCGGAAGTCATAGGGTATCAAGGCGAGATTGTCTTTGATGTTACAAAACCTGATGGAACTATGCGAAAACTGATGGATGTCACAACCATTAACTCTCTTGGTTGGAAAGCAGGTATTTCGTTAGTTGGTGGACTTGTTCGTACATACAGCTGGTTTACAGAAAATTTAAATAACTCAAGAACGTAGTGACATCTTCAAGTGATAGATAAGCTGAAAGTGTTTACTAACCACCGAGGACTTAGGCGTTATTTAGAAAACACGACATGGTTAATGGCTGAAAGGCTATTAAGAGTTGTGATAGGTTTGTTTGTTGGGATTTGGGTTGCGAGATATTTAGGTCCTGCACAATTCGGTTTGTACAACTACGCACAAAGTTTTGTTTTTTTGTTCAGTGTTATTTCAACTTTAGGCTTGGATGGAGTTGTTGTACGTGAATTGGTAAATGATGATACTAAGAGGAACATTTTATTAGGAACTGCATTTGGCTTAAAACTAATCGGTGCAATTTTAATTTTCCCTATCTTGGCTGGCGTACTCATTTTTATTGAACATGATTTATATACAAAAATCATAATTTTCATAATAGCGGGCTCACTAATATTCCAAAGTTTTAATGTAATTGATTATTACTATCAATCAAAAGTTCAGTCAAAATATGTAGCAATTGCAAACTCTATAAGCTTAGGGGTATCAAGCTTGACTAAAGTTGTGCTTATTTTAAATAACGCTCCATTGATTTCATTTGTATGGGTAATTGTCTTTGATACCGCGGTTCTTTGTTTGGGTTTATTGGTGAGCTACCGCTATGTCAGTGAGTTAAATCCAAGAGAGTGGTATTTTGATAGAGTAATGGCGAAAAGTCTTATAAAAAGCTCTCTACCATTAGCTTTCTCTGGTTTAGTTGCTTCTATTTATATGAAAATAGATCAGGTAATGATTAAAAACATAATGGGCGACGAGGCTGTTGGAGTCTATGCGGCGGCAGTTCGACTGAGTGAAGCTTTTTATTTTATTCCAATGATTATTGCAAATTCTCTATTTCCTGCAGTTCTCAATGCGAAGAAAGTTAGTCTAGATTTATACTACACACGACTACAGAGGTTATACACATTTATTGTCTGGAGTGCCGTTATAATCTCGGCCTTTATGACTTATACAAGTGACTGGTTGATAACCATTTTGTTTGGAGAAGAGTACATGGCTGCGACGGATGTACTAAAAATACACATTTGGGCGAGTATTTTTGTTTATTTAGGTGTGGTCAGTGGTAGTTGGTATCTTTCTGAAAATTTACAAAGCTTAGCTTTCTTAAGAACATTTTATGGGATGTTAATCAACATTATACTTAATTTCTCACTGGTTCCCGTATATGGAATAGGGGGAGCAGCCTTTGCAACTCTGATCAGTTATGCCGTGGCTGGTTTTTTCTTCGACTTTTTTACAAAAAAAACTCGTGTGACGTTTTACATGAAGTTAAAAGCATTCTTTTTTAAGGTTAATTTATGATAATAAAATTGTTTAAATGGATTTTGCCTGATGCTCTTAAGAAGCAGCTAACCAACTTTCGGATACTTGCTTCTGAATACGGCCAGTTCAAAACAATCAAAAATTGGGATTGTGTGGATTCCACTGATGAAAAAATCCCATGGTACACATATCCGTCAATTGAGTATCTTAGAAATTTAGACTTTTCAGGTAAAGAAATATTAGAGTTTGGTAGCGGTAACTCCTCGTCTTTTTGGGCTTCAAGAGCGAGACAAGTTACATCTATTGAACATGATGAAGAATGGTATCTGAAGACAAAGAAAAAAATTATGGGCAACCAAAAAATAATATACAGAAATAAAGAAACATACACAGACATACCGTCAGGAAGTTATGATGTAGTCATTATTGATGGGATTGAACGTGAAGCATGTGCAAAAAAGATTAGTTCTTTTTTAAATAAAGAAACAAATCAAGGGGTGATGGTAATTTTAGATAACTCCGATTGGTATAAGAATACAGCAAAATATTTGAGGGACGAAATGAACTTTATAGAAATAGATTTTCATGGGTTCGGTCCAATAAATAACTATACATGGACGACTTCTATCTTTTTATCACGAGACTTTAATTTCCAACCAGTAGCCAATGTCCAGCCTGTTTTCTCTATGTCAGCAAGTATACAGCATGCAGATTAAGATTCTGAAGAAGTTCACCCTTGATTGTCTGATTAACTTTTTTTCCAAAATATGGTACGGGTACTATTCAACTCTTTCCTTCTCACAAGAAGGAGAAGATATGATCTTGCGTCGTATTTTTGATGGCAAAAAAAAGGGGGTTTATGTGGATGTAGGTGCACATCACCCTAAAAGGTTTTCAAATACTTATTCTTTATATAGAGAATTCGGGTGGAGTGGTATCAATATTGAGCCGAACCCAGATTTGTTTAATTTATTTAATAGTTTAAGAAGAAGAGATATCAACTTAAATATTGGTATTTCATGTCAATCAAAAAAACTGGATTATTATATGTTTGATGAGCCAGCCTTAAATACATTTGATGTTAATGTTTTGAATGACAGATTATCACAAACACGATACAAACATATTAAAACAATAAGTGTTGAGGTTGAGCCTTTATCAGATATATTTGATAAATACCTTAATGGGCAGCGAATAGATTTTTTATCGATAGATGTCGAAGGTTTTGATTTAGATGTGCTTAAGTCGAATGATTGGGAAAAATATCGCCCAAGCTGGGTATTAACTGAGCAACTCAATTTAAGCAATATCGAAAGCTTAGATTTTGAGATACATGAATATATGAAGTCTATCAATTATGTTTTGTTTGCAAAAACATTTAATACTTTGTTTTACAAAGAGGCTAGGAAGTGACCTTAGCACCGATAGTTCTATTTGTGTATAACCGTCCGTGGCATACTCAGCAAACAATTGAAGCACTTCAAAAAAATAGTCTTGCTACAGATAGTGAGCTTTTTATATATAGTGATGCTCCAAAAAATGATGGCGCAATACCTCTAGTCAAGGCTGTAAGAGAATATATAAAATCAATCAAAGGATTTAAAAACGTATCGATCATAGAGCGTCGAACTAACTATGGCTTGGCGAGTTCAATAATTGATGGTGTTACGAGAATTACTAATGAGTTTGGAAAGGTAATCGTTCTAGAGGATGATCTTGTAACCAGTCCACATTTTCTTAACTACATGAATGATGGGTTGTCATTGTATGAAAATGATGAGAATGTAGCTTCCATACATGGATATATCTATCCAATCGATAAACTTCCAGAGACTTTTTTTATTAAAGGTGCTGATTGCTGGGGCTGGGCTACATGGAAACGAGCCTGGAATATTTTTGAGCCAGATGGAAAAGTTTTGTTGGAAAAGTTAACGTCTAGTGGACTGCAAAACGAGGCTGATTTCAATGGTAGTTATCAATATACGAAAATGCTTGAAGACCAAATTGAGGGCAAAAATAATTCTTGGGCTATAAGATGGTACATGTCAACTTTTCTAGAAAATATGTTAACTCTATATCCAGGAAAATCATACGTTCAAAACATTGGTAATGATGGCAGTGGTACGCACTGTTCACATAGTGACTTTTTCTCTCAGGAGATTGGGCATCATTACAAAAAACTAACCAGAATAAAACTACATGAAAACACAATCGCGAAACAAAAAATGCAGTGTTTTTTTAAATCAACATCACTTAACCTTCTTAGAAGACTATTAAAAAAACTCAAACGAGTACTGAATTGAAAAGCTTGTTAAAGTCACTGATACCACCGATTTTTTTTACTTTCCTGAATAAGTTCACAGGTCGAAAATATGGTTGGAAAGGAAATTATTCTTCTTGGGAGGAGGTATGTTGTCATTCGACAGGATACGATCAAGATGACATTTTGAATAAAGTTAAAGAGTCAGCTCTGAAAGTTAAAAGTGGTGAAGCCGCATATGAGCGAGATAGTGTAGTTTTTGATGAAGTATGTTACTCATGGCCATTATTAAGTGGAATATTACTTTCTTCTGTGAGTTCAGGTTCTATCCGAGTGCTTGATTTCGGTGGTGGGTTAGGTAGTAGTTATTATCAAAATAAAAAGTTCCTTGAACTGTTTGATAAAGTTTCATGGAATATCATTGAGCAACCTAATTTTGTAAACACTGGCAAGCAATACTTTTCCGATGACTGCCTTAGATTTTATCCTGATTTAGACAGTTGTCTTGATGAACAGCAACCCAATGTATTATTGCTATCTAGCGTCATGCAATATATTGAAAAGCCATATGAATTAATGGAGCAATTATTGAAAAGAAGGTTTGAATATATTGTCGTAGACAGAACCCCATTTTCTCATGATGATAAAGATCAGTTAAAGCTTCAAGTTGTCTCTCCGGTAATTTACAGTGCTAGCTACCCATGTTGGTTTTTTAGTGAGACTTCATTTGTCGAACACTATCTTAAAAATGGATATAAATTGATAGAGTCTTTCACTAGTTTAGAAGGTAATAGTCGTGATTGTATGTTTAAAGGAATGATCTTCAAACGTGATTAATCAACTTAAGGCTTTATATATTAAGGAACAGTTCAACCCTGGTTTAATCGGTTTATTTATTAATCCGTTTTATTTTGCAAGAAAAGGTCTCTTTAATAGTGTAGCGAATAAGGTCGTTCACCTGGATGGCAAATTATTAGATATTGGCTGTGGTACAAAACCATATCGGTCGCTCTGTGAAGTTGAGCAGTATATTGGCTTAGAAATTGATGATGAAGGAAACAGGAATCATCAGTTTGCTGATTCATTCTATGATGGTAAAACTATTCCTTTCGGAAATAACTATTTTGATAGTATCTTGACTAATCAAGTTTTTGAGCACGTCTTTAATCCTGATGAGTTTCTAAAGGAAATAAATCGCGTCACAAAAATTAATGGACTATTGCTATTGACGGTTCCTTTTGTTTGGGATGAGCATGAACAACCGTATGATTATGCTAGATATTCTTCTTTTGGTTTGAAGCATATTCTTAAAAAGAATGGTTTTGAGATTATCGAAGCTCAAAAGACAAATAATGGTATTGAGGTTATTTTCCAACTTTTAAGTGCTTATTTATATAAAGTAACAAATACGTCCAATTTGTGGATAAACTTATTCCTTAATATCTTCTTGATTGCTCCAGTCAATCTCATAGGACTTATCCTAGGTAAAATATTGCCTAAAAATAACGATTTATACCTAGACAATGTTGTCTTAGCAAAGAAAACCCAAAATGTATAACTACTGCACTCTTTTCGATAGTAATTACTTAACTCGTGGCTTAGCGATGTATGAATCCTTAAAGCTACAAACAACAGCATTTCATCTATATATTTTTGCATTCGATAATAAAGCTTATAAGCTGCTAACAAAACTTAATCTCGAATTTGTCACTGTCATCTCTCTCGAACAGTTCGAAGATGAGAAGCTTTTAGCTATTAAGCATACACGTGGAGCAGGAGAATATTGCTGGACATGCACACCTTCGACAATTAAATATTGTATTGAAACATTTAAGCTGGATGAATGCACCTACCTCGATGCCGATTTGTATTTTTTTGGCGACCCAGCAATCTTAATTGAAGAAATGGGCGATAAGTCTATTTTGCTCACAGAACATCGTTATACTCCTGCGTATGATCAAAGCAGTACCAGTGGCATATATTGTGTACAGTTTATGACTTTCAAAAATACTTATGATGGTATGAAAGCATTGAATTGGTGGCGTGAGGCATGTATTGATTGGTGTTTCGCTCATTTTGAAGATGATAAGTTTGGCGATCAAAAATATCTAGATGATTGGACTGACCGGTTTGAGGGGGTGCATGTACTCCAGCATTTAGGTGGGGGAGTAGCTCCTTGGAATGTTCAGCAATACGACTTATCTAGCTCTCGATTTGAATTAATTTTTTACCATTTCCATAACTTCAAATTTATTACTAAAGACAAAGTCGAATTAGGTCTTTATTTTTTAAATAAAAAAAATATATATCTTCTCTATAAACCCTATGTGATTCACTTACAGCAAATAAGCCAGATGATTCAGTCTCTTGATAGCTCTAGTTGCTATAGTGGTATTTCAGGAAAGAAACCTTTTCATTGGAAAGATCCGATTAGAGTTCTAAAAAGAAAAATGAAGAGAATATATAACGTCTATGATACCGATTTTATAACAAAGGAATAGAATGGCATATTTGATTGATTTACCAACGTTTGGTGATGAAAGAGGCAAACTGACAATCATAGAAAAGGTGCTTCCTTTCGAAATTAAACGGTTTTATTATGTTTATGATGTCAGAGGGAAAAGAGGTGGACATCGACATCACAAGACGGTCCAGGCTTTAGTTTCACTTGGCGGAAGTTGTGAAATATATATTAATAATGGCATTGAAGAACAAACGTTCATTTTAGATGAATCTGATAAGTGTTTGATTGTTGAACCTGAGGATTGGCACACGATGGATAACTTTACTCCAGGTTCCACATTATTAGTATTCGCCTCAGAGTATTACGATGTGAATGACTATATTGATGAGCCATATTAATGATCGAATATGAAAATCTAAGAAAGGTGAATGAGAAATTATTTGGAGATTACAAAGAAAGTTTTCAGAATTTTCTCGATAGTGGCTGGTACATATTAGGTGAAAATGTCTCTTTATTCGAAGATGCATTTGCCGACTATTGTCGTTCTGAATACTGTGTTGGTCTAGCATCAGGTTTAGACGCACTTATTCTTGCTATTGATGCCTTTGACTTCCCTGAAGGCAGTGAGATTATTGTTCCTTCAAATACATATATTGCGACGATTCTTTCTATTGTTCGTAATGGGTTTAAACCTGTTTTAGTTGAACCAGATATTAATACCTATAATATCGACCCGGCTAAAATAGAAGAGAATATTACTGATAAAACCAGAGCAATACTTGTCGTGCATTTATATGGTAAAGCCTGTGATATGGATTCAATATCTGCTTTATCAACAAAATATGATTTAAAAATCATTGAAGACTGTGCGCAGGCGCATGGGGCAACTTATAAAGCCCAAAAAGTTGGAAGTTTTGGGGTTGGTTGCTTTAGTTTTTATCCGACTAAAAATCTTGGTGCATTAGGTGATGCCGGTGCTATCACATGTTCCGACAAAGACTATCAAGAACGTATTCAAGCCCTGAGAAATTATGGTAGTCAGAAAAAGTACTACAACGATATTATTGGCTATAACTCCAGGCTAGATGAAATTCAAGCAGCATTTCTGTCTATAAAATTAAATGTCTTGGACGATATCAACAATCATAAACGTTCTTTAGCAAAACTTTATTTGGAACACTTAAATGACAAGTTCATCAAACCTGTTGTTGATGAAGATTATTTCGATGTTTATCACATTTTTAATGTTAGAACTGATCGGCGTGATGAGTTAAAAGAATATCTATTGAAGAACAACATCAAAACTGAAGTTCATTATCCTGTTCCTCCTATTAAACAAAAAGCGATGAAGAATGTTCTGCATGGGAACTATCCAATAAGTGACAAAATCCATCAAACAACGCTAAGTTTACCTATCTCATACTTTCATTCTGAAGATGATGTTTATCAAGTGATCGATATTATGAATAGATGGTGCTGATAAATGGTAAAAGATATCAATACTATGCCATTAATTACGGTTATTACTGTTGTCTATAATGGTATAGATTTTATTGAAAAAACCATCTTAAGTATTATTAATCAAACCTACAAAAGGATAGAGTTTATCATCATCGATGGTGGCTCTACTGATGGAACAGTAGAAGTTATCAGAAAATATGAACATTTGATTACATGCTGGGTTAGTGAACAAGATAAAGGGATTAGTGACGCCTTTAATAAAGGAATCAAACTAGCAAGTGGAGAATATGTCAACTTCCAGGGAGATGGCGACGGTTTTGTGGATGAAATATCACTTGAAAAAGTAGCAAAACAAATTGGCTCTAGGAGACCATTATTAGTTAGTGCCAAAATACGTCGCATTGATGAGGACGGCAACACTCTCTATATTTCAAAACAACCAAAGAAGTTTTCTAAAACGTCTCTTTTATTCAAGATGTCATTACCTCACCAAGGATTATTCGTTCACAGAGATTTTTTTAATCAGTATGGTTTATTTGATATTAATAATACTTACTGTATGGATTATGAACACTTACTTAGAGCTTATGAAACGTTTCCAGATGTTCTTTTGGTGTCAGATGTTATAGCAAACTGGAGAGCAGATGGATTGGGGAATGGTAAAACAAAAGAAATCTTAGCTGAGTATCATAAAATCAAATTAGCCAATAAAGTCGCTTGCCTACCCGCATTGGTTTTTATCAAATATTTGAATTTGGCCAAGTACTGTATAAAAGTATCGCTGTATGGCAACAAATAGACTCGAATGGGTTGAGACATTAAAGTGTATTGGTATTGTTGTTGTCATACTTGGCCATATTTCATCGCCATTGAGTAGCTTTATCTATTCATGGCATATGCCTTTCTTTTTCATAATTGCCGGCTTTTTTCTTAAGGTTGATTTGAGTCCAATTCTTTTCTTTAAAAAAGAATTTTATCGTTTAATGATTCCTTATTTTATTTTTTCTCTATTGGCGATTTTTATTGAGTCAATAAAGAGACTTGTTTTAAATAGGGATATGCTCAATTGGAATGATGTTTTACAGGGCACATTGTTTTGGATGGATATAAATACGTTAAGTGACACATATGCATTCGTTCTGTGGTTTTTACCAGCATTATTATTCGCACGATTTAGTGTCTATTTAGTAATAAGATATATCCAATTTAATTGGTTTCGTTGGTTCAATCTTTTTCTACTATTTTTGATTGGCACTTATATAGAGCTGCCTTTTGCTATAGATGAAGGTTTAAATGCTGCGCTTTTTGTTTATATAGGTTGGTGTCTATTTAAAGAAGATAATAACTTCTTAATACTTGGTTGTATCATGCTAGGCTGCTTATATTTATTCTTCGGAATACCATCATTAGATATGGCATCTAAGAGTTATCAGAATCCTTTACTCAATATTATCTGGTCAGTTAGTTTTTCTTTTTTGATAATCACAGCTATTAGAAAGCTAGATATTAACCCTCGTCTGATATTAATTTGGGGGGGGAATACAATGCTTTTATTTATAATTCACCCATACACAAACAATATCGCAACCTTGATTGTAGATAAATATATGAGTGGGTTCTGGTTTATCAAACTATTTATTTCTTTATTGATACTTCAGTGCGTGATCTTATTTAAGAGTCGTTACAGAAACTGGAGACTATTTAGATATGTATGACTATCTGATTGTCACTCATATCCCTGCTTTTTATAAAGTCAATTTATACAACGAACTCTCCAAAAAGCTGAATATTTATGTAATTTTTATTGCTGAAAACACTATTGAGCAAAGAGCTAATGATTTTAATGTGACCAAAGGTCTTAAATTTCCTCATTCCTTCTTAAATAAAGGGAGTTTCCAGAATCGAAATCTAAAAGTCAGTATTTCTACGATGAAGAGTGTACTTGATACAGTTAAATATAAGAAGTTACTTATTCCTGGGTGGGATTTACCAGAATTTTGGTACTTGGTTTTTTCTCACCGAAAGTCCCAAAACTTTCTGGTTTTAGAATCTACAGCTATTGAAAGTTGCCATAACGGTATTAAAGGATGGATCAAACGTTTTTTTCTAAACCGCGTTGGAAGTGTTTTAGCTAGTGGTAAAGAGCACATTCATCTTTTAAATAATCTCAGATTTAAAGGCCAGATTATAACTACAGGTGGCGTTGGAATAATCAATAAACCTCTCTTTGATAGACAAAAAAAACAATATGAAAAAAAGTTTCTATTTATTGGACGACTCTCAGAAGTCAAAAATATTGATTTATTGGTAGATGTTTTTAATAGCCTGCCGGATTATGAGCTTACTATTATTGGCGATGGTCCTTTATACAATTCTTTGAATATGTCTGTAAAGACTAATATTCATTTTCTGAGTAAAGTAGATAATAAGGCACTTGTAGATAGTTTCCTGAGTCATGATATTTTAATTTTACCTAGCTTAAGTGAGCCTTGGGGACTGGTAATTGAAGAAGCACTGTATTTTGGCGTACCGGTTATTGCATCAAGAAATTGTGGAGCTAGTGAATTAATTATGGACGGTTTGAATGGTTTCATCTTTGATCCTTTTGATAAAGAGCAACTGCTTTCTATAATTCAATCAATTAACGTTGATAAATATTCAGAACTACTCAGTGGTGTAGAGAAGTTTTCTATTAATGAAAAAGATAATAAGCAAGTCGCAGCGTATACCTCAGCAATACTTAATTTTGACTAAATTGAGAAGTCCCTAGAATGAAATTTATTTCGTATTCATTTCAACAAGGTGGAGCCGCGATCGCTGCAAAAAGGTTTGTTGAGCTTGCTGAGAAAGTGCTGAATAGGGAGGTCGAGTTAATATCTGTTAAACAAGGGCTTACATTTCATTTCCTGAAAAGAGTTATGGCATTTCTCTTAGTCAAACTACAAAATGATCGTAATCCTATCAAACATTCATTGAATTTGTTTTCTTATAAACCGTTATTAAATGAGTTTAGGCAAAATCAGCATACGCTTCACCACATTCATTGGATAAATAACGATACCTTGAGTATCTTTGATTTCGATAAAATACCGTCAGGTTCAATCATTACCCTGCATGATGAGTGGCTCTACTGTGGAACAGAACATGTCTATAAAGTAGATGATGATTCATTGGATTTTATCAATGGATATTCATTGAATAAAAGAAACATACTTGGCATTAACTGGAACTTTATTATATGGAAAATTAAATATAAAAAGCTCAGTAGTAGACAAGATATCATCTTTACTGTGCCATCCAAATGGATGCTCAACAGAGCTTCTAAAAGTTTAATCCTCAAACATTCCAATATAAAACTATTGCCTAACCCAATTGATACATCGATTTTTAAGCCTCTCCACAAAGAACATCAATTACACTACAGAAAGTTGATTGGCATTTCTGATGAGTCGATAGTGATTACTTTTGCGATATTCAACGGTAAAAATAATACACTTAAGGGTAATTCACAGCTTATAAGCGCGTTGCAAGAATGGAAGAGAACTCTCTCTGAAAACGAATCAGAACGTATTACTTTAATTGTTTTTGGTGGGAATAAAAAACAATCTTCCATGTTATGTGGTTTTAGATGTGTAGAGATAGGCAGGATCAATGAGCAGGCTGAATTAGCATTAGTTTATTCAACGTCTAGCTGTGTTGTCGTTCCATCGCTAGTTGAGTCATTTGGTCAAGTAGCTGCTGAGGCTGCTTCATGTGGTGTACCTGTTGTCTGTTTTGATACCTCTGGTCTTAGAGACATTGTCATAGATAATGTAACAGGCTTTGTTGCTGAACGATTTAAACCAAAATCACTGATGAATAAATTACAATGCGCTATTTCAATGAGTGATAGTGAGCAACAAAAAATGCGAAGCAATGCTAGAGAACATATTCTGACTCATTTTTCTTACTCTATAGTTGCTCAGAAATACGCAGAAATTATCAGTGATGCTGAAAAAATAAAAGCTTTGAATACTAAATGAAAATATCTATTATCACTGTCTGCTTCAATGCTGCGGAAACAATAAAGTCCACAATTGATTCTATCGCTTCTCAAAACTATCAGAATATTGAGCACATCATTGTAGATGGAGGTTCTCAAGATGGTACACGTGAGATTATTTCTTCATCAGACTCAGTTTCAAAATATATATTTGAACCTGATGATGGTATCTATGATGCAATGAATAAGGGGATAAAAGCCGCTTCAGGCGACATTGTTGGTATTCTCAATGCCGATGATTTTTATGCAAATGAAAACGTACTGAGTAATGTTTCTGCTGCTTTTTCAGACCCTTTAATTGATACTGTGTATGGTGATCTTGTTTATGTTGATAAAGAAAATACGGATAAGATCATAAGATACTGGAAGTCACGATGCTTTGTTCCTGGTCTTTTTCAACGCGGCTGGATGCCTGCACATCCTACTTTTTTTGTCAGAAAACACTATTTTGATGAACTTGGGTATTACGATACTGCATATAAAATTCAGTCTGACTTTGAGCTCACCATGCGGTTTCTAGAAATTTACCGCCTAACATCAGTGTACCTTCCTAATATAATGATAAAGATGCGAATAGGTGGAGCGAGTAATAACTCGTTAAGAAATATTATTAAAGGGAATATCGAGTCTTTTAAGGCATGTAAAAAAAATAACCTGAAAATTCCTTTTTATTTCAATTTAATAAAAACAGCATCACGACTACCTCAGTTCTGGCAGCGTCCATGAGACATTTATTGAAGCGTTATGGTTTTTTTGGCTCTATTAGGTTAGCGAGTGCATTAGTCGTAACCAAGATTTTTTATAAACCTGCTCGCCTTATACGCTTGCCTTTTTATATTCGCGGACGTTCTGCCGTTAAATGGGGGAAACATTTTACAACGGGTGTTGGGGTCCGAATTGATGCGCTTGGAACAAAACCACATCAGATCGTAATTGGTAATCGAGTGCAACTTAATGACTATGTTCACATTGGTGCTGTTGATCAAGTGGTGATTGGTAATGATGTTTTGATTGCAAGTAAGGTCTTCATTACTGATCATAATCACGGCTGGTATAGTGGCGGAAATATTGAATCATCACCGGAAGACAGTCCATCTAATCGGAAGCTATATTCAGCGCCCGTAATTATAGAGGATAAGGTATGGATTGGTGAGTCTGTGTCAATCATGCCTGGAGTAACAATAGGTCAAGGTGCCGTCATAGGGGCTGGTTCAGTTGTTACTAAGGATGTTGATAAAAATACTATTGTAGTAGGTGCTCCAGCTAGAATAGTCAAAAAATACTGTTTCAATACAAAACGATGGATCAAAGTAAGAAATCAGGATGAATCTACCAAATAAAAAAGTAGCAGTGCTTCTGGCTACTCATAATGGAATAAACTGGATTGAAGAGCAAGTTCATTCAATACTGGAGCAAAGGAATGTTGATATCAGACTGATCATATCTGATGACGGTTCAACTGATGGGACATATCCCCTTGTAAAGCAACTTGCAAAAACTGATGCAAGAGTGACTCTGTTATCAGATCATTCTGCCGTAAACGGTGCCGGGAAAAATTTCTATCGGCTAATTAGGCAGGCTGATATTTTGGATGCTGATTTTGTAGCTTTTGCTGATCAAGATGACATATGGCTGAGTAATAAACTTGAATACCAGACTCATACATTGATTAAACGAGATGTTGATGCGACATCAGGAAATGTGGTCGCTTTCTGGGATGATGGACAACGTGCTTTTATTAATAAAGCCCAACCTCTCAAGCAATTAGATTATCTATTTGAGTCAGCTGGACCTGGCTGTTCCTTCTGTGTAAATAGAGCTTTGTTTGATGAGCTTCATGACTTTGTTCAGAAACATACAGATGAAAACCTTCCAGATCTTCATGATTGGCTAATTTATGCTTATGCAAGAGCGGCTAATTATCAATGGTATATAGAACAAAGACCACTCTTAAAATATCGACAGCATCTACACAATGTGGTGGGTGTACATAAAGGCTTCCGAGCATCTATAAAGAGATTGGTGACAGTAAAGCAGCGGTGGTATAGAAATCAGGTTCAACTACTTTCATATTTACTTTTAAGCTATTGTCAGGAAAGAAAGACATCTACATCTCTTATGCATCGTATGGTTAGATTAAACTTCTCTGACAGGCTTGTACTGGCATTTAATGTCAGTAAGTTCAGGAGGGAGCGCTCTCATCAATTAGTATTATCATTAATGCTAATTACATATGTATTCTGATGAAGTTATTTGATTTTTTTAGTAAAAACTCATGGTGGAGTTTATTAGGTGGTGTTTTACCCGCATGCGCAGCTGTTATTTGTCTGCCTGTATTAGCTCTTCTACATGGAACTGAGATTTTTTCTTATGTTTCTCTTTTGTGCTCCATTTTTTTGTTCTTAGTTGTGTATGACTTTGGTTTATCAAGAAGCCTTCATCACTTTATACCCTCATTAGAGTCAGAGAAAGATATTAGTGAGTATCTCAAATCAGGGATGTTTATCGGGGGGCTCGTAGGACTCGTAGGAATGGCAACAATTTATTTCTTCTCTGAGCCTTTTATAACTGGCTGGTTAAAACCTGCCGAAAAAATTCAGAATGAGTTGATTAACTCATTCAAGATTGTTGCTCTTGGCCTCATCCCTTCAATCTTAATTTCGGTGTATAGGGGAGCTTTAGAGGGAAAAGGTGAATTCAGAGTAGCTAATATTGCAAAAATGGTGTCTGGATGTAGCCTTTTTTTATTTCCCCTTCTTGTATATCCGCTCTCATCTTCGGTTTTTGCAGTAGCTGTTGCCTTGGTGACCTCTCGAATCTTTTCTTTCTATTTTTATTATTTATTATCCAGTAATTATTTACCTTCAATATATAGGGTTGGAGGTGTTAAGAAGTTAAAAAATATAATTAATTATAGTTTTTATGCCGCCATAGCTGGATTTATATCATCAGGTTTTATTTTCTTAGATAGATTCTTTGTCGCAGGATATCTTTCAACGAGTGAATTATCTGTTTATATATTAAGTCAGGACATTATGAGCCGTTACCTTCTTTTACCCTGGTCTCTCGCTATTGTTTTAGTGCCCATTATGGCTAAGCCTGATAAGAGTCGTGAACAAGAGTATGCAGTTATTAACTGGTATAAAAAGGTTAGCTTGCTCAACTTATTTTACCTTTTAGGATTACTGTTGTTTTCTTTCATTATCACCACTGTTTTTGCTATGGAAGTGATTGATAAATCAGCTAGTATTATTGTACTTGTCTTAGCTGTCGGTGTTATGGCTGCGGCCTATTCGCAGTTACCTTTAGTCAGTTTGTTTGCGAAAGGTAAAGTTAAATTACTCATGTTCGTTTTTTTGTTTGAGAGTTTTCTATATGTGTTGATCGCACCTAATGTATTTCAGACTTATGGCGTCCTAGGTGCTAGCTTTGTATGGTCAGCGAGACTCGTTTTTGAAGCTTTGCTTTTGCGTAGCATGCTAAATAGATATATCCGGAATAAATAAAGTGGAATTTATAAAGTTTCAATTAAAGCGAAATCAAGTACTAACTAATACCATCTATCTCACCTTGGGTCTTATTGCATTTTTATTAATGATCTCTGCGTCAAAAGACTGGAAAGATTACAAATGGTTATTTTTGCTTATTGAAGAAAAAAGCTGGATGGACTTGATTCTCTCATTTTCATTAACTCATGAAGTTGTATATTTCTGGAGCAGTAAGTTTTGGGGTGAGTTGATCGGTTTTAAATCATTTATCTTATTGACGACGATCGCCCTGTTAACGCTAAAGTTAAATTTCTACCAGAAAATGAGTGATAGAGCATGGCTAACCATTTTCTTTTATTGCTGTTTCTACCTTTTTTTATTGGAAGGAACTGTTCTCAGAGTTGCTTATGCCACCACTCTAGTGATAATGGCGATTTATACTTTGTACGATAAGAAGCCAGTATTAAGCTTCTGCCTAATTCTCTTGTCATCACAAATTCACTTCACTTGCTTAGTTTTCTTGATTATATTTCCAATTTTCTATAGCAAACATTTTTTTACTGCTTTGGTAATAGTCTTCGTGCTATCACCCTTATTTATTTTTTTTAATATTTCACTCTTCCAGATAATAGAATTATTGTCGGCTTATATTAATCAAAAATATTTATTTTATGCTGATCCTACTATCGTTAGTGAGCAGAACCGCACTGGGCTATTCTTCTACTTTTTAGCGATATTTTATGCATTAAACCTTTTTGTGGTTTATACACTTAGAAACTCTATTTTTTCTGACCCTAAAGTGAGAGTTTTAGTTGGGACAGGACTTATGGGTATTATATTTATGTCAACGATGTATACTCATGTCGCTCCTGCCACGCGGTTAGCGGAGTTGATGATGATTACGCTACCACTCTATTTGACGAGTGTTTTTTTGGAGTGGCAGAAAAATAAATATTATTGGGTATGTTATTCAATAATCATCTTTGCAGTGCTTTACGCTTTAGCAAGGTTTGTTTATCTGTACCCCTCACTAATTCCTTTTCTCAAATAAAACAGTTGTTAGATTAAATAAATGCGAATTTTAATTACGGGTGCAAATGGCTTTATTGGGCAGAATGTACTTGCTTCATGGTCTAAGGAGAAAGAAGTCGAGCTTGTCGCATTACAGCGAACAGCCTCAGATAAATCTATCCCCGAAATTGAATATTGGCTTTATCCAGAAATAAACAGCGAAACTATTTCATCACTGGATTTGAGTTCAATTGATGTGATTATTCATGCCTTGGCTGCTATAGATATTCCGAATAAAAACGAGGATGAGGCAAGAGCCGTATATCAAAAAGTAAACGTGGAGTTAACTCGAGTTTTAGCAAGTCAGGCTGCTATTGCGGGGGTAAAACACTTTATTTTTATAAGTTCAACCAAGGTAAACGGTGAAGAAACGAGTGAAACATTAGAGCCTTTCTGTGAGACTGACGTACCATTACCTGAGGATGAATACGCTCATTCGAAATTAGCCGCTGAAAATCACTTAAAAACTATCTGTCATGCATCCAATATGGCATACACGATAATACGTCCACCTTTGGTTTATGGGCCTGGAGTTAAAGGTAATTTCGAGAAACTGATAAAGCTTGTAGGAAAAGGAGTCCCACTTCCTTTCGCAAAAATGCAAAACTGGCGATCAGTACTTGCAATTGACAATTTGACTGACTTTATATGGACCTGTATTGAAAAGCCAAAAGCAAAAAATGAGACTTTTCTGATTGCTGATAAGGATGATGTGTCTACAACGGGTTTACTCATTGCCATTTCTGAAGCCTACAAGAAGTCGCTAAGGCTTTTTTATATACCAAAAACGCCGTTGCGATGGTTACTGGCATGTATAGGAAAAAAAAACATATATCGAAAGTTATATAGTTGTCTAATAGTCAGAAAAGACAAGGCAAAGGTGTTACTTGGCTGGGAACCGATCTCTGACTTACCTAGTCAATTAAGAAAAATGGTAGAGAGAGAGAAATGATAAGAATTTTAGATGTTTTTTTTGCTTTAACTGGACTGATTATATTCTCTCCTTTACTTGTCATATTGTTGCTTTTGGGAATTTTTGATTCTGGTAGCCCGTTATTTTTTCAGCAAAGGGTGGGAAGACAGAAAACGATCTTCACATTGGTTAAGTTCAGAACTATGCGTAAAGACACCGCTCATGTAGCCACACATTTGGCGGCTGAGTCTTCCGTGACACCTTTCGGGCGGTTCCTCAGAAGGACTAAACTCGATGAACTTCCTCAGCTTTGGAATGTATTGAAAGGTGATATGAGTTTGGTCGGTCCAAGGCCATGCCTGGAAAGTCAGCATGAGTTGATTGAAGCGAGAAAGAAACTGAATGTGTTCTCAGTGCGTCCTGGTATTACTGGCTTAGCTCAGGTCAATGATATTGATATGTCGACTCCTGAGTTGCTTGCTGAAACGGATGCCAAAATGATTGCCTTATTTTCAGTTAAACATTATTTCTATTTAATTTTTCTCACTTTGACTGGCAAAGGAGCGGGGGACAGGATCAGGAAGTGAGTTGTGAGCAAGCTCACACAATGCAAAAAGTCTGTTTGATTTTCATTCGTTTTTTCATCTAATCTAAAGCTTCAGTTTCAGGAGAAACTGTTAATGGACTTAGTTTTAACATGGAGTATGGATTATGTTACGAAAATCATTTTTTGCATTGGTCTTATCGTTTTTTCTCAGCACTTCTCTAGCATATGCTGCCGACAAGATTGATCTGAACACAGCGACCTCAGAAGAGTTGCAGATGTTAAATGGTGTTGGACCTTCAACGGCAGATGCCATAATTGAATATCGTGATGCTCACGGAAAATTTAAAACGGTAGATGAGCTGGCTAACGTCAAAGGTATTGGTGATAAAAAGTTAGAAAAACTCTCAAATGACCTGACTGTTTCTCAAAATTAAGCTTTCTATTTAAAAAAAACGGCATGAAATACATGCCGTTTTTTTAGTGTGACAAGTTGGTCAGCAGTTGTTCTTTTAGATTATTTTCTTCCAGTTCATCAAGCGCATTCTCATCTGCTGTGGTAATGAAAAATACGTCTTCAACTTGGTCGCCGAGTGTATTAATTTTGGCGTTAATGAGCTGAACCTTACAGGCTAGAAAGACTTGAGCGATAGCCGAAACCAATCCAGGTCTGTCATGTGTATGTAAGGACATCACGGTATGGTTTTGTTGAAGGTTGGTTTCAAACTCAATATTCGGCTGTGTTTTAAATAGCTTCATTGTTCTCGGTGTGATGGTAGGGCTATATGGCTTCACATGAGAAGTGTTGGCGAGTTGCTTTTCAAGCGAACGGGTAATTTGTCTGGTATCAAGTCTGTCACCATTAACGATAAACGTATTTAATGCGTCATGTTCATTGGTGACATTGATTTTTGCGTCCAATACATTGAGTTGGCATTGCTCAAGCGCTGCCGTTATGGCGGCAAAAATGCCAGCCCGATCATGAGTGACAATAAAAATTTCTAGCGTCAGTTGATCATTATGTTTTCTCAGTGCGATTAATGGATCGTCATCCATATGATCTAAACGTTGCTCTGATTGCCAAACGAGTTCATCAATTGAATGCCTGAGGAAGTAGTCCAAATCATAGGCATGCCAGAGCTGACTGATATCTTCTTGACTACGGCCGTTAGATAGCAGTTGTTGCATCGCTTCCTGGTATTTTTTGTAGCTCTTTTCACGTGTACTTTTTGCTTGAGCCTCAGTATGTTCAATCCACTGGTGAGTGCTGTGGTAAAGCTGTTTCAATAACGAATCTCGCCAGCCATTCCACAAGTTATTATTAGTGGCTCTGATATCAGCAACCGTTAATAAATAGAGATAATTCAGTCGTTCTGTTGTCTCTACCAAGTCAGCAAATTTTTTGATGACAGTCGGATCTTCCAAATCACTTTTCTGAGCCGTCGTCGACATAGCAAGATGGTATCTAATTAGAAAAGCGACGATATTCGTATCATATTCACTGAGGTTATGTCGCTCACAGAATGCTTTTGCATCAACCACACCTAAGACGCTGTGATCTCCACCTCGGCCTTTGGCTATATCATGGTAAATACCTGCGATATAGAGTATTTCCGGTTTAGGCAGTTGATTAAACACTTCAGAGCAAAGAGGAAACTCTTCTCTGTTTTCTTCACAGGAGAAGCGTCTTAAATTACCTACTAAAAATAGAGTGTGTTCATCAACCGTATAGGCATGAAATAAATCATGCTGCATTTGGCCGACGACGCGACCGAATTCAGGCAGGTAAGCACCTAAAACACCTAATTCATTCATTCGACGAAACTCATGCGTCACGCCTTTTGGCTGACGGATAATTTCCATAAATAAGGTTCGGTTTTTTATATCGCGGCGGAAATTATCATCAATTAAGTGTAAGTGGGCATGAATCTGACGAATAGTCGACGCTCTGACTCCTTTGAGTTCCGGGTTTTGTTGAAGAATAAGAAAGACTTCTAATAAGGCATATGGATAGTAAGCAAAGATGCCAGGGTTGATTGTTTCAAGATAGCCATTATGTGATTGGAAGCGACGATTAATTACTCTGACTTCACGAGGTTCATCGGCGAGGATAATCGTCTCTTCAAACAGCTGTAGCAAGAGACTATTCATTTGCCTGACAGAGCGGGCACAACGATAATAATCCTTCATGAATTTTTCTACAGCGAGTCGAGAGTCGTCGTCTTTATACCCCAATTTCTTAGCGAGTTCTCGCTGAAAGTCGATCATCAACTTTTCTTGTTTACGACCAGCAAGGTGATGCAATACAAAGCGGATTGTCCATAAAAAGTTTTGTGCTTTTTGTAAAGTTTCATATTCGCTATTAGCCAGAAACCCTTTTTGACGAAGTCCTTCCAGGTTTTTAACATCAAAATGTTGTTGAGCTACCCAGTTGACGACCTGAATATCTCTTAGTCCCCCAGGTGATTCTTTAATATTTGGCTCGAGGTTATTGGCCGTATCGTTATAGCGTTGGTGGCGATCTAACTGTTCTTGTCTTTTTAGTTCAAAAAAGTGTCTAGTGTCCCAGGTTTTATTAGTGACTGTCAGTTGTTGCAGTGATTCAAACAACGCACTGTGGCCACACAATAATCGTGCCTCTAATAAGTTAGTGGCGATAGTGATGTCATCTTCTGCTTGCTGACGACATTCCTGTATCGTTCTGACGCTGTGACCAATTTCCAAGCCCACATCCCAGAGTTGAGTCAGAAAACTGGATAAAGAATCTGGTGGCGTGTCTGAGATGGATTCATCAAGTAAAATTAATACATCAATGTCAGAGTAAGGATGGAGCTCTCCGCGTCCATAACCACCTACGGCAATCAGACTGACAGGTGTGTCATCACTGATATGTTGCTGCCAGATTTGCGTCAGAATCTCATCAACAAACGAGGCGCGTTGATACACCAAGTCTTCAATAGGGCTCCCTGCATCGAATTGTTGCTGGAGATATAGCTGGCCTTGCTTTAAAGCTTGTCGACAAATTTCATTGGTGACCTCTGCATCAGAAGGAATCACTAAGTTTCCAACTTCCCAGATAGATAGAGTCTGCTGAGGCATACAACACCTTATAGGTTAAACGGTTTCTTCTTCACGTAAGGTCAGAATGTCATATCCGCTATCAGTCACTAAAATGGTGTGTTCCCACTGTGCTGATAAAGAACGATCTTTGGTTACGACGGTCCAGCCATCAGGCAGTTGCCGAACATGACGTTTGCCTGCATTAATCATTGGCTCAATAGTGAATGTCATGCCTGCCTTGAGTTCGAGTCCTGTGCCCGGAGTACCGTAGTGAAGGACTTGGGGATCTTCGTGAAAGACCTGGCCGATACCATGACCACAGTACTCACGAACAACGGAAAAGTTTTCTTTCTCGGCATAAGTCTGAATGGCATGACCAATATCACCCAGACGGATGCCTGGTTTAACCATTTCAATACCGATAAACATGGATTCACGGGCAACACGACAAAGACGTTGGGCCAAGATAGAAGGCTTACCAATCTGAAACATTTTGCTGGTATCACCGTGGTAACCATCTTTGATAACGGTGATGTCGATGTTGATAATGTCGCCGTCTTTGAGTTTTTTCTCACTGGGTATGCCATGGCAGATGACATGATTAACAGAGGTACAGATGGAGCGAGGAAAACCATGATAATTTAACGGGGCAGGAATGGCTTGTTGTTCGTTGACAATGTAGTCATGACAAATCTGATTGAGTTCTTCAGTAGTGATACCGGCTTGGACATGCGGTTCAATCATGGTCAAAACGTCAGCGGCAAGTTTTCCCGCTACACGCATTTTTTCAATTTCTTCGGCAGTTTTTATACTGACAGCCATTTAAATTCCCTGCTAATTTTGAAATGAAGTTTCAGATATCAGACATAGTTTGCCGTAAATCGGCTTTGGTCACCAGTGATCATTCTAGGCCAAGTTGGTAATTGTTCTTTTCGCTTTGTTTTGTTGCTTAAGTGTGGAATAATATGCGCGCCGAAAGAAGGCAAAATCACACATGTGCCGTCACAGGTGTCGGGGTGCTATTAGGTCTGACCTAATTAGTCGACAACTGGGGTACGTGGAGGTTCAACCCCATACTATTAAAGGTATAATCATGGCTAAAACAACAATGCGCCAAATGCTTGAAGCAGGCGTACATTTCGGGCACCAAACCCGTTACTGGAACCCA
>NZ_DBNG01000021.1:113423-133733 GCF_002299105.1 Methylophaga sp. UBA678 | reverse complement strand
ATCGTATGTTGGATATGGGCTTTGCTGAAGTGATTCACCACATCATTGATCAAACACCAGAATCGCGTCAGACCGCTCTGTTCTCTGCCACCTATCCTGACACGATTCAGCAGATGAGTGAATCCATCCAAACGTCACCAGTATCAGTAAAGGTTGTCTCTGAACATAAGCAAGACGTTATTGAACAGCTGTTTTTTGATGTTAATAAACATGCACGTGATGAGACGCTAATCAAGCTGATTCAACACTATAAACCGAATAATGCAGTTATCTTTTGTCATACCAAAAAGCAGTGTGATGAAGTGGCTCAGTGGTTATCCAGCCAACAAATACAAGCGGCGGCTATCCATGGTGATCTTGAACAACGCGATCGCGATCAGGCACTGATTCGCTTTGCCAATAATAGTTGCCCAGTGTTGGTGGCGACCGATGTTGCGGCCAGAGGCCTAGATATCGCCGCTCTGGAAATGGTGATTAACTATGAATTACCACGTGATCCGGAAGTGTATGTGCATCGTATCGGCCGCACGGGTCGTGCCGGTGAAAAAGGCATGGCAATGAGTATTGTCACACCCGCTGATGCACCACGTGTTGTCGCCATCGAAAACTATAAGTCCGAACCAGTGAATTACGGCAACATATCAAAACTCAAGCCAGACTCAGGCTTCACACTACAAGGCAAAATGACCACCATCCAACTGGATAGTGGTCGTAAAAATAAAATACGGCCTGGTGATATTTTAGGTGCATTGACGGGTGATGCCGGTTTAAACGGTCAGCAAATAGGCAAGATTGATATTCGCGATATGTCTAGCTATGTGGCCGTTGAACAAAGTGCCCTTAGACAAGCCATGAATTACTTAGCTAAAGGCAAAGTGAAAGGCCGCTCTGTTCGCGCCAGACAAATTCGTTAAGCCAATACAGAGTCTTGCTTTTCAAGGACATAAGTACGCCACATCGCATATTTCGGTAAAAAGTCGAGGGCGGCTTTTACCTTAAAACCACTCTGCTGGAATTCATTTTCAATCGTTTGCTGATTAATCACAAAACGGTTTTGGTAATCTCTTGCATGGCGTTTTTTCTCCAGCTTTTTACGACGCCAGGCTTTAAAGTTACCATCCACCCACAGCGAGATAATCACGGTTTTTTGCGTGACTCGGTGAAACTCTTTTAGCAATGCCAGTCGATCTTGTGCATCACCAATGTGATGAATAAGACGAATACAGAAAATATTTTCTACGAAATTATCAGGCACATCTAAACTAAATGCCGATGATTGGAAGGTTTCGACCCGATCGGTAATGGCTTTATCACGATAGCGCATGCCAGTATTGATCATATGCTGACTGTAATCACTGGCAAAAATCTGGCGTTGTGGTTGTTCGCATAATAAGGACCAGAAACGTCCTGTACCACAAGGTACGTCTAATACAGTCTGGGGCTCACCAGCTAAGCTCAGGGCTTTTCTGGCCACTTGGTGATCACGCCAATTAGATAATTGACGCCATAAACCATCCTGATGTTTTTCAAAATACGCTCTCGCGTGTGTATCATCGTATTTACCTGAAAACTCAAGGTCTGTTTTCGACTCTGTTGTCATCTCATCACCTACGTCATGTGGAATGAGATGGAGTATGGTCAACAAGTCTTAAAAAAGACTTAACCATTTTTTAATATTGCTGCGAGCTGTTAACTCGCTGACACTCTAATCCTTTAAAGCCCATACTTTCATATAATCACCCGTTGTATATCCGAATAATTTATTGCCACCACTGGCAACGGCAATATACTGCTTGCCATCAATCTCATAACTGATAGGTGGGGCGTTCACACCGGCTTCAGAGTGACCTTGCCATAAGAGTTCACCTGAGACGGCATCAAAGGCTAATAACCGACCATCGCCTTCACCAGTAAAAACGAGACCGGCAGCCGTGCTGAGCACACCACCTAATAATGGATTTGGTGTTTTGTGCTGCCACAGAATTTGGCCAGTATTGATATCCATGGCCGTTAATAGACCATAGTGCTCAACATCATTCATAGGCGACATAGACGAATATTTCACCCCAGACTCACCATCGCTAGCATCCATTTGATGCAAGCGATAACTTATGGGCCAGTGAATACCAGCGATAAAAGCGAGTCCACGTTGTTGGTCAACCGAAACAGGTGACCAATTCGAGCCGCCAAGCACACCTGGGTAGATAACCGTGCCCTCTTCACTAGGCAGTTTGAACATATTCTGTTGCGGTACATAAGCTTCGCTTCTGAATAACAGTTTGCCGGTATTGCGATTTAACACATAAAACCAACCAGTTTTTCCCGCCTGCCCCAGCGCTTTAATCTGTTTGCCATCCCTGTCTACAGTGAATAATACCGGCGGACTGGCCACATCATATCCCCATAGATCATGGGGGACTTGTTGAAAATACCATTTCACTTTACCTGTCATGGCATCTAAGGCGACGATAGAGGATGTGTAGAGATTATCTCCAGGTCGTGATGAATCTTCCATCTGTGGGGATGGATTACCGGTGCCAAAAAACAGCGTATCCGTATCGACATCTATGGCTGGCGTGCTCCAGGCAGAGCCACCACCATAACGCCATGCATCTGGATGTGCTGCCAGCATGGCTTTTTCTTTGTTGATATCTCTGGGCAAGGTTTCTCCTGCAGGCGTTGTAGTAACAAACTCCCCTTCCCAATTGCGTTCGGGAATAGTATCGAACTGCCACAAAGGATTTCCGGTATCAGCATCATAGGCAGCGAGAAATCCTCTGCGTCCATACTCACCAGCAATGCCCACCACAGCACCTAATGGTGCATTAACGTCTGGCGAGTCGATATGTAAGCCATAACCTACACCTGTTATTCCAATAATGACCTGGCCTTTGTACACCATGGGTGCCATATTGATACCGGCACCGGACTTACCCGATACTGTGCCTTTGGTCTCATCTCCCAGCGTATTAATATCTTCCTGAATACCACTCTCGCCCATCGTGACATCTCTGTCCCAGGCAAGCTTGCCAGTTTGGCGATCTAACGCAATTAACCGACCATCTACTGTGCCCATATAAACACGAAACTCATCAACAGCAACACCACGGTTAGCGGGACCACAACACATTTCCCGCGATATGATTCGTTCATGATGGTAACGCCATATTTGTTGTCCGGTTTTGGCATCTAATGCCACCACGTCGTTAAACGGTAAGGACAAATACATGACTTTATCTTTGACAATCGGCGTTGCCTGAAATGTGGCTTTAACACCACTTTGATATTGCCATGCTGGTTGTAAATTCTGGATCGTATCTTGATTGATTTGTGTGAGCGGTGAATGTCTTTGATGCCATTGGTTACCACCAAACACTGGCCATTGATTATCTTCAGCATGGGCTTGGACAGCTACTAAACTGAAAATAACGACGATACAAAGCTGTCTTAATTTCATCATCCGCTCCATTTACTGTGCTAAGTAAAAGTCACTATACATGAGAAGTCCTTGTATTTTTGTTATAACAACTCTCGATAAAAATCATTTTTCGTTTAAGGATTGGCAATGGAATTACCACAAGATAAACATGCAGTTTTACGGATTATGGCCAGGCCCAGTGATGTGAATATCGCTGGTGATATTTTTGGTGGTTGGTTAATGTCACAATGTGATATCGCCGGTGGGATTTACGCTCATCGAATTGCCGGCGGTCGGGTTGTGACTGTCGCCGTCAATAATTTTCAGTTTATTGCGCCTGTGCTGGTTGCTGATATTGTCAGTATTTATGCGGATACCATGCGTATTGGCACATCTTCTATTACGGTGAAGGTGACAGTATTAATTGAACGTCGTGATGGAAAAAAAGAAACAACAATGAAGGTGGCGGAAGCTGACATTGTCTATGTGCATATTGATGAAAACCGCCAGCCAGCCGCTATTACACAGGAATAAGATCGCTACATAAAATATAAGGCCTTAACGGCCTTATATTGATGTTTAAGATGATAAGTTCAATCAGACAGCTTGCTTGGTAGCAGCGGCTTGTTGCATACCACTTTTCACCTGCTCTGCCGCGTCTTTCGCGATGGGATCAAGCTCAGTACCACCGGCATCCAGATATTCCACTAAATCTTCTTTCATTTTTCTGGCCCAAAAGCGTTTGATATGACTGGCAACACGTTCTGCTGCCTCTTTGTCTTCATAAGCGCGATTGTTTGCCGCGATTTGGTTAATCATTTTGATCAAAGTTTCAACCGGACTATGACTCATTTTGTTACTTTCCTTACATTGCCCTGCGGGCTGTTTCGTGATCATGTTGAGTAAACGGATCGTGATAAATGACATGACGACCAGAACGGGCAAAGCCAACCAGTTTCAAACCAACCTGCTGGGCTTGCTCAATTGCAAGTGAAGTTGGTGCCGAGACCGCTACCAGACAACCAAAACCGGCACTGGCTGCTTTTTGCACCATCTCATAGCTGGCACGACTGGTGACCAATACAAACCCTTCGTGTGGTGATAAGCCGGCTTTAACATGTCCACCGATTAATTTATCGAGTGCATTGTGTCGGCCGACATCTTCTCTTGTCAGTATGATATTACCTTCAAGATCACACCAGGCAGCAGCATGAGTTGCCCCTGTCACTTGTTGCAGCTGTTGATGTTGTTTGATGTTATTCAATCCAATCTGAATCACATCATCTGAAACTTGCACCGACTGAACAGGCTGGATCGGTCGGATAGCTTGTTTGAGTGATTCAACACCACATAAACCACAGCCGGTTCGGCCGACTAAGCTGCGTCGACGTTCACGTAAGGCATCAAACTTTTCATCATCAATCATCAAACGAACGCTGATGCCATTACTGTTTGACTGCACATGAATATGGCTGACCTGTTCGGCGTTATCCACAATATCCTCGGTCAAACTAAACCCCAGAGCAAAGTCAGCCAAATCGGCCGGTGTCGCCATCATCACCGCATGAGAAATCGTGTTGTAAACCAGAGCAACAGGTGTTTCAACAGCAATATCGTCATGCTGATATTGGGTAGCCGATTCATCTTTATGAACGGCTACCTCAACATCAACTGTCGTTTTATCAACGCCTGTCATTACTCAGCTTCTACCTCTGAATGAGCGGTGTCTGCCCCTTTCAGTAGTTTCATCTGCAACGCTTCAAATGATTTGAAGTTTTGCTGCCACTCTGAAGGTTGGCTGACTCTCTCAACCTGAACGGCTGTCACTTTATATTCAGGACAGTTCGTCGCCCAGTCAGAGTTGTCAGTGGTAATGACGTTGGCACCACTTCCAGGATGATGGAATGTGGTGTACACGACGCCCGGTAGGACTTTATCGGTAATGCGAGCACGCAATACCGTTTGTCCGGCCCGGCTGGTGATACCTAACCAATCGTTTTCCTTAATACCACGCACTTCAGCATCAGATGGATGAATATCCAACACATCCTCATCATGCCAGGCCTGATTCTCTGTACGACGTGTTTGAGCGCCCACATTGTATTGAGACAAGATACGACCTGTCGTCAGTAATAATGGGAAACGACTGTTAGTACGTTCATCCGTTGCTACATACTCTGTGACACTGAAACGACCTTTACCAATCGGGAAGTCATCCACATGCATGGTTGGCATACCGACTGGATTTTCATCATTACATGGCCATTGAATACTGCCCAACTCGTCAAGACGATCATAGTTCACACCGGTAAAGGTTGGTGTCAGCGAGGCAATTTCATCCATAATTTCTGATGGATGGTTGTAATGCATTGGATAACCCAGAGCATTCGATAAATCGACTGTGATTTCCCAGTCTTCCTTACCGGCTAATGCAGGCATCACTTTACGTACACGGTTGATACGACGCTCCGCATTCGTAAAGGTACCGTTTTTCTCCAGGAATGAAGAGCCCGGCAATAACACATGAGCAAACTTGGCTGTTTCATTCAGGAACAGATCTTGGACAATCAAGCACTCTAAAGAACGTAAGGCTTTTTCAACATGTTGTGTGCCAGGATCAGACTGAGCAATATCCTCACCCTGAACATATAAGGCTTTAAATTCGCCAGCAATGGCTGAATCAAACATGTTTGGAATACGCAGGCCTGGCTCATTATCCAGTTTCACACCCCAGACTGATTCGAAGTGTGTGCGTGCTGTGTCATCTGAAACGTGCTGATAACCTGGCAGCTCATGTGGGAACGAGCCCATATCACATGAACCTTGCACATTATTCTGACCACGTAATGGGTTAACACCCACACCTTCACGACCGATATTACCCGTTGCCATGGCGAGGTTAGCAATACCCATAACCATGGTTGAACCTTGGCTATGTTCGGTGACACCAAGACCGTAGTAAATCGCACCGTTCTTCGCTGTCGCGTAAGTTCTGGCCGCTTGACGCACTTTGTCTGCCGCAACACCTGTTGTTGCTTCAACCGCTTCAGGTGAATGACGTTCATCACGAATGAACTCACGCCATTTTTCATAGCTTTCCATATCACAACGTTTTTCAACAAACGCTCTGTCTTCCAGGCCTTCTGTGACCACAACATGGGCAATTGCATTGACCAATGCCACGTTAGAACCAGGACGTAAGGCTAAATGCTGTGCTTTTTTCAGATGTGGTGTTTTTAGCAAATCAATATGACGTGGATCGGCCACAATCAGATCAGCCCCTTCACGCAGACGACGACGCATTAAAGAACCAAACACCGGATGCGCATCTGTTGGGTTAGCACCGATAACCATAATGACATCAGATTTCATCACAGAATCAAAGTTCTGCGTACCCGCTGATTCACCCATGGTGACTTTCAAACCATAACCAGTCGGTGAGTGACATACGCGTGCACAGGTATCGGTGTTGTTATTACCAAACGCCGCACGAACTAATTTTTGAACCAGATAACTTTCTTCGTTAGTACAACGTGATGAGGTAATACCCCCGACACTTTCACGACCATATTTCGCTTGAATATCTTTTAAACGCGTCGCTGCAAAGTTAATCGCTTCTTCCCAGCTGACTTCCTGCCAAGGCTCTGTGATTGACTCACGAATCATTGGCGCTTTAATGCGGTCTTTATGTGTCGCATAACCAAAGGCAAAACGGCCTTTTACACAAGAGTGACCATGGTTCGCATCACCGCCTTTATAAGGCACCATGCGAACAACCTGATCGCCTTTCATTTCTGCTTTGAATGAGCAACCGACACCGCAATAGGCACATGTAGTGACAACACTGTGTTCAGGTTGGCCCATTTCAATAATGCTTTTTTCCATCAGTGTGGACGTTGGGCATGCCTGCACACAGGCACCACAAGACACACACTCTGAATCCATAAAGTCTTCATCTTGACCCGCAGCCACTTTCGAATCAAAACCACGACCATCAATGGTTAAAGCGAAGGTGCCCTGTACTTCTTCACAGGCACGAACACAACGTGAACAAACGATACATTTGCTTGGATCAAAACTGAAATACGGATTGGAATTGTCTTTTTCACTATCCAGATGGTTTTCACCTTGATAGCCATAACGTACTTCACGCAGCCCTACATCACCGGCCATGTCCTGTAGTTCACAGTTACCGTTGGCAGGGCAAGTCAAACAGTCCAGAGGATGGTCCGAGATGTACAGCTCCATCACATTTCTGCGTAATTTCGCTAACTTGCTGTTTTGCGTGGTAACTTTCATGCCTTCATCAACAGTTGTTGTACACGAAGCTGGGTAACCACGTCGCCCTTCAATTTGAACAGCACATAAACGACAGGAACCAAAGGATTCCAGATTGTCGGTGGCACATAATTTTGGAATATTGATATTCGCTAATGAAGCGGCACGCATCACTGACGTTCCTTCTGGAACCGTGATTTCCACGCCATCAATTTCTACTGTTACTAAGGTCTCCGATACACGAGCTGGTGTACCGTAGTCTTTATTTGGATTAAATGTTTCAATTCTCATGTCGTCACTCCTAGCGCGCTGCGCTGAGTTCTTCTGGGAAATATTTCATCACGCTCTGGACAGGGAATGGTGTCATTCCTCCCATAGCGCAAAGAGAGCCGTCTATCATGGTTTCGCACAGGTCTTCGAGTAAGACCCAATTCGCGTTAGCATTTTCACCACTGCGTATGCGGTCAATCACTTCTACACCACGTGTGGAGCCGATTCGACATGGCGTACATTTGCCACAAGACTCGACTTTACAAAATTCCATTGAAAAACGGGCTTGTTCTCCCATATCCACGGTTTCGTCAAACATCACGACACCACCATGTCCTAATACGGCACCAACGGCAGCGAACTCTTCATAATCAACAGGTGTATCCCATTGGCTTGCTGGTAGATAAGCGCCTAATGGCCCACCGACTTGAACCGCTTTCAATGGTTTACCGGTCAGCGTACCACCGCCAAAATCTTCCATTAATTCACGCAGACTGATACCGAAAGCCAGTTCAACCAGCCCTCCTTGTTTTACATTACCTGCCAGTTGCAAAGGTAATGTGCCGCGAGAGCGTCCCATGCCATAGTCAGCATAAGACTGACCACCTTTATCCAAAATGTAAGGCACAGCAGCAAATGAAAGTACGTTATTCACTACTGTCGGTTGTCCGAATAGACCGACAATTGCTGGCAATGGTGGCTTGGCTCTGACTAGACCACGTTTGCCTTCGAGGCTGTCTAATAAAGAAGTCTCTTCACCACAGATATAAGCGCCTGCACCCAGTCGCACCTCTAAATCAAATCGTTTGCCCGAGCCGAGAATGTCTTCACCCAGATATCCGGCTTTATAAGCGCGTTCGATCGCCTCGTTCAGTAACTTATGGGCTACTGGGTATTCTGAACGAAGATAGATGTAACCCTGTGTTGCGTGTACCGCCAGACCAGAAATGGTCATGCCTTCAATGAGCATGAAAGGATCGCATTCCATCACCAGACGATCGGCAAAGGTGCCCGAGTCACCTTCATCGGCGTTACAAACAATATATTTTTGTTCAGATGGGGTATCTAAAACGGTTTGCCACTTAATCCCTGTAGGGAAAGCGGCACCACCACGACCACGCAGGCCTGAGGTTTTAACTTCATCAACAATATTCTGAGGTTGCATTGCGATGGCATTTTTTAGACCGTTAAAACCATCCAGAGCAATGTAGTCTTCGATGGAAATGGGATCGGTAATGCCAGAACGGGCAAAGGTCAGTCTTTGTTGTTTTTTAAGGAAGGGATGCTCTTCAACCAGACCGATGCAACTCTCGTGCTGTTGATTACCATCGAGCATGCCAGTATCAAATAAGGCTGATACTTGCTGAGCACTAACTGCACCATAACCAACCCGGCCTTGTGCAGTATCTACTTCAACAAGCGGTTCAAGCCAGAGCATGCCACGGCTGCCATTTCGAACAATTGTCGCGTCCAGGCCGCGTTGTTCAATTTCTTGCTGAACAGCTTCAGCTATTTGATCGGCTCCCAAGGAGAGTGCGGTTGTGTCGCAAGGGATATAAATACGCTGACTCATTAGCCGACCTCCTTCATATCTTGCTGATGGGAAGCCACTAGTTCATCAAACCGATCCAGGCTGACACGACCATGAATATCATCATCAATTCTTATAGATGGGCCGGTAGCACAGTTACCTAAACAATATACTGGCTCTAATGAGAACTGTCTGTTCGCCGTAGTTTGGTGGTAATCAATACCAAGGGATTGTTTGGCATGTGCTTCCAGGGACCGACACCCCATCGCCTGACAGGCCTCGGCACGACATATTTCTATTGTATGTTTGCCAGGAGGTGTCGTTCTGAAGTGGTGATAAAAACTGATCACCCCATGAACTTCTGCACGTGTTTGCAATAAGGACTCAGCAATTTGCGCAACAGCCTTTTCAGGGATATAACCAATTTCATTCTGAATGGCATGCAAGATGGGTAGCATCGCACCAGGCTTGTGCTTAAGCCCATCAATGATTCGCTGAATAGACTGCTCCGTCCATTCTTTTCCAACTGTCATTTTTTCTCTCTCCGTTATCTGAAATATGCACAAACACGCATATTTAAATTATCTTATTTTTATTATTGACAAGACATTAGCATAGAGATTGCACGATAAAAATATGCATTTTGAGTCATATTTAAAAACTGTGAATCACCTTTTGTTTTTTATAAGAATATGACCAGAACAAAGGCATAAAATTTCCTTATTTCTTGCCAAGGCCGAATTAAGTGCAAACAGCCATTTGTTTGCACCAAGGATGTGCATAAACGACATCCACAAAACCCCAAAAATATATAAACTATTGATTATTATTAATAATAAAATCTGGCACACTTGATGCTTTATACTAATTACAAACAACATTTCAGCTGCATTTTGTTTGTATTTCTCTCTTGTCTACGTGCTGAGCCTTGGGGTGAACAAATGTTCACCCCTTTTTTTGGGCTCATTTTCTCTCATCAGTTCTGTTAGCATAGCGGACAATTCATCAAAAATTGCCCTCAGATTTCTATGCACCAGCGCACAATTGAAGAACTTCAGCAAGATCATGACTTTGTCACGATAAATCCACATGCTGAAAAACGCACACGCTATGTTCTTGCTCTCACGATAATCACCATGCTCGTGGAAATTATTGCAGGCACACTTTTTGGCTCTATGGCCTTACTAGCTGATGGCTGGCATATGGCCACACATGCCGTGGCCTTTCTCATTACCTTGTTTGCTTATTCTTACGCATCGAAAAACAAAACGAATGCTGCATTTGCTTTTGGTACAGGAAAAGTCAGTGTATTGGGCGGCTTTGCCAGCGCTATTGCTCTAGGCGTCGTCGCTTTGATGATGTTAATAGAATCAGTAGAACGATTAGTCAATCCGCATCAAATCGAATTCAGTGCAGCAATCCTTGTCGCCATCATAGGTCTTATCGTTAACCTCATCAGTGCTTTAATACTGAAAGATAATCACGCGCACAGTCATAGCCACGCAAGTCATCACCATCACCACCATGATCACAATTTAAAAGCCGCTTATATGCACGTTTTAGCAGATGCGCTAACGTCCATTTTGGCCATCATCGCGCTTATTGGTGCAATGCTTCTTAATTGGATGTGGCTGGATGCCTTAATGGGCATTGTCGGTGCTGTCATCATCAGTGTCTGGGCTGTTGGCTTAATCAAAGAGACCAGTCCGATATTACTGGATGGCAGCATTGAGCAGGGCTACAGTCAGGCCATTCAGGATCGTATAGAGAATGATGCGGACAATCATATTGTCGATTTCCACATCTGGCATGTGAGTGCTGAGCATTTTGCTGCCATTATTTCTATTGCGACATCTGAGCCCAAACCCACTCAGCATTACAAATCACTACTGAATGAATTTGATCGTTTGTCACACATTACGATTGAAGTGAATCAATATCATCAAAAAAGTGATGATCACTAACCGCTGATTTGCGGTACTTTTCCACAAAAAAAGCAGTATGTTCCTCGTTTTTTGAATTGGCGGTATGAATACTGCATCAGGCTATCTATCACCCGTTAATGACAGCCGAGAGATATGGATATGCTGAACATCGACATCAGCGACTTTCTTCAAAAACATAGATTACCTGATAGTTATCAGGCGCTTGCAGAACAATGGTATTTACCTGTTCTTGAAGAAATATCGATGCACCATAAAAGTGCAAAAAGGACAATCACTGTAGGTATTAATGGTGCACAAGGTTCAGGAAAAAGTACGCTGGCCCAACTTGCTGTTTATATCCTTAGAGAACACTACTCACTCAATGTAGTGTCTTTATCACTAGATGATTTTTATTTCACTCGTCAAGAAAGAATACAGCTAGGCCAGGGTATTCATCCTCTACTAACCACTCGTGGTGTACCAGGCACACATGATATTGCTCTTGCTAGAAAAACAATCAGTCAGCTCATCAACCAACAATTTCCAGTCAACATTCCTCGATTTAATAAAGCAGAAGACGACCGGGCCCCTGCTGAGTCAGAAGAAATCATTACTCAAGCTGTTGATGTCATCATCTTTGAAGGTTGGTGCCTGGGAGCTGAAGCACAGGATGATCGTCTACTTAAAGCGCCCATTAATGATTTGGAAGAGTTCGAAGATGACTCACAAGTCTGGCGACGTTATGTGAATGAGCAATTAGCCAGGTTTTACCCAAAACTGTTTGAACTGATTGATATCTGGATCATGCTCAAAGCCCCTTCTTTTGACTGTGTCTATCAGTGGCGGCTTGAGCAAGAAAACAAATTAAAATCAAGCTTGTCTGAGCAGCAGACAAGCACACAAATTATGGATGAGAAAGCGGTCGGACGCTTTATCAAATATTATCAACGTATTACCGAAAATACACTCAACACGTTGCCAAACAAAGTGAACTATTTATTCGAACTTGATGAAAATCGCCAAATCACCCAACTCACTCAACCGCTACCAACCAAACTAAGCAGCAATGCGCCCCATCAATGGTTAGTATTTACCGATATGGATGGCACTCTGCTTGATCATCATAATTATCATTTTGATGAAGCCATACCGACACTCGCAGCACTTGAGCAGAATCAGATTCCCGTTATACCTGTTACCAGTAAAACAGCGGCTGAAGTGGAGCTCATAAGAGATAGTCTTGGCAACCATCACCCTTTTATTGTGGAGAATGGTGCGGCTGTCTATATTCCAGAAGGTTACTTTGACCAGCAACCAGAAGATACTGAAAAACGAGGGAAATATTGGGTTAAAAGTTTCGTTCAGCCTCGACAACATTGGCAGTCATTGATTGATCAGGTTCGTCCTGCTTATCAGCATGAATTTAAAACATTCGCTGATGCAGGTATTGATGGCATTATTGCGATGACAGGTCTTAATGTCCATGCAGCTGCCTGTGCTGCAAGACGCGAGTTTGGTGAGCCTGTGTCATGGCATGGCAACGGCAATCTCAAACACCAGTTTATAACTGAGCTGACAGCACTTGGTGCCAATATTCTTGAAGGCGGACGGTTTATCCATGTTTCGGGCCAATGTGATAAAGGTCAGGCACTCGCCTGGTTAACCGCGGTTTACCAACAAACCCAACCACAGCAAATTATTCAGACACTGGGAATAGGTGACAGTCAAAATGATAAAGCGATGCTAGAGCAAGCCGATTACGCTTTGCTTATTCGCTCACCTGTTCATGGTTTACCAGACATAGATAGAACAGATAACTTAACTGTGTCCACTTTTTTCGGCCCTAAAGGTTGGGCTGAAGGTGTCACTCAAATCATCGATGCAAAGCAGCATTCCGATTCATTTAACTTACCCCGAGGCAATCATGGCTGATTTTCACCAGAATGGGATTATTACTACTCTTCATAACTTAACAGATCGCCACTTAGCTGATCTCGAAAGCGATCTTGTTCAATTTAGCAAACAAAGACCTATGGGATTACTGCTCCCTTCCCTTTTTTCAGAGCTTGAAGGTGAGGCGCTCCCTAATATTATTCAGCAGCTTAAAACGGTTCCTTACTTATCTGAAATTGTTATTGGTCTGGATCGCGCGGATGAAGATCAATATCGTCATGCCATTAACTTCTTTTCGGCCTTGCCACAGCACCATCGTATTTTATGGAATGATGGGCCGAGACTCACCGCGATTGACGAAGAACTGCAATCGCTGGGGCTCGCGCCAAAAGAAAAAGGTAAAGGTCGTAATGTCTGGTATTGCATGGGCTATATCATTGCCTCTGGAAAAGCGGAATCAATTGCCCTGCATGATTGCGACATAGTGACTTACACCAGTGATTTACTCGCACGCTTAATCTACCCTGTCGCTAACCCGATGTTTAATTATGAGTTTTGTAAAGGTTATTACGCTCGCGTGGCCAGTGGAAAGCTAAATGGCCGTGTGAATCGTTTACTCGTCACGCCGCTTATCCGCGCACTGAAGATGGTCGTCGGTAACCAGCCTTATCTGGAATATATGGATAGCTTCCGATACCCGCTGGCCGGTGAGTTTTCATTCAGACGCGATGTATTATCTGATATTCGTATCCCGAGTGACTGGGGTCTGGAAATAGGTGTGTTATCAGAGATGCATCGTAACTATGCCAATAATCGACTCTGTCAGGTGGATGTAGCCCAAGTTTATGATCATAAGCATCAAGAATTATCACCGGATGATCAGCAGGCCGGCTTATCAAAGATGTCGATCGACATTGCCAAATCGCTATTTAGAAAACTAGCCACGAAAGGTACGGTATTCACGCCTGAATCATTCCGAACGCTAAAAGCGACTTATTACCGTATCGCACTCGATTTTGTGGAAACCTACCACAATGATGCAGTGATGAACGGCCTGCATTTCGACATTCATCAGGAAGAAGAGTCTGTTGAAATGTTTGCTAAAAACATCATGGATGCAGGTCAAATGTTCCTGGAGAATCCAATGGAAGTCCCCTTCACGCCAAGCTGGAGCCGAGTACAGAGTGCATTGCCAGATATTTTTGAACGAATTTATGATGCTGTTGAAGCTGACTATCAGGATTTTTCTGCATAAGGGATACCAAAAATGACACCCAATGATGAGCAACTTCAACGATTAAAAGAGACAGTTCTCCATCATCTCAACGCTATTTATTCTGAGACCTCTACTGATTTTTCGCTAGACACCTTATGCGATGACATTATCCGCATCATGCGGTTAGATCAGGATTTCAAAGAAAGCATTGCGCATAAAAATAACTGGGATCAAACGGATATTGTTCTTATTACCTACGGTAATAGTGTAAAAAAAGAAGGTGAAGCACCTTTAAAAACGCTGCATCGTTTTCTTAATAATGAAATCAGTGGTTATATAAATGGCGTGCATATCTTGCCATTTTTCCCATATTGCTCAGATGATGGCTTTGCCGTCATGGATTATTATGAAGTTAATAAAGCACTGGGAGATTGGGAGGACATTGAAGCCATTGCCAGTGATTATCGTCTGATGGCTGATCTTGTTATCAATCATGGTTCCAGCAGCGGCACTTGGTTTAAGAACTTTATTAAAGGTGATGGTCCAGGTCATGACTATTTTTTCACCACGTCACCAAGCACGCCCATCAGTCAGGTAGTCAGACCGAGAACCAGCCCCTTGCTCCGTGAAACAGAAACTCATGATGGCACTCAATATGTCTGGTGCACTTTCAGTCATACTCAGGTGGATTTTGATTTCCGTAACCCTGAAGTGTTAAAAGAATTTATTAATATCGTTCGCTTTTATCTGGATAAAGGAGTGCATATTTTCCGGCTGGATGCGGTGGCTTTCTTGTGGAAAAAAATCGGTACAAACTGCCTCAATCTTCCAGAAACACATGAAGTAGTCCGGTTGATGCGAAGTTTGATTCAACACGTGGATCCAAATGCCATCATTATCACTGAAACTAATATCCCAAACAGAGAAAACCTGAGTTATTTTGGTAATGCTAATGAAGCTCACTGTATCTACAATTTTTCGCTGCCGCCTCTTTTGGTCAATACGCTAGTCACTGGAGACTGTTTTTATTTAAAACAGTGGTTGATGAGCATGCCGCCAGCACAACATGGGACAGCATACTTTAACTTTATTGCTTCGCATGACGGCATAGGCCTGAGGCCGGCTGAAGGCTTATTAAGTGAAGCTGAGATTGCTTCTTTAATCAGTACTATGCAGCAATTTGGTGGGCGTATTTCCTGGCGGGAAGGCGAAAATGGTGTAAAAAAACCTTATGAAATCAATATCTCACTGTTTGATGCACTTCAAGGCACAACATCAGGTAAAGATGAGTGGAATATTGACCGTTTTATCTGTGCTCACGCCATCATGCTGGCTTTAGAAGGTATTCCTGGCATTTATATTCATAGCTTGCTCGCTACCAGTAATGATTTAGAAAAGCTGGAACACACGGAACAAAACCGTTCGATTAATCGTCATGAATGGGATGAAGCTTCCTTGATGAACGAATTATCAACGCCATCATCTCAACATGCACAAGTTTCAGAATTACTTAAGAAGCTGATACATCTAAGAAAACAACAGCGGGCTTTTCATCCGAATGCCACTCAGTTTACACTGCACCTTGGTGAAAAACTGTTTGGGTTTTGGCGACAAAGTATGGACAGAAGACAAAGTATCTTCTGCATTTACAATATCAGCGATACCGAACAACCACTTCGTATTGCCAACCTCAATCTGGTTGTTACAGACCGATGGTGGGACCTGATAAGTGGTGTTATTCTAGATGGTTCATCTGACATGATTACAGTTGCGCCATACCAAGTACTATGGATTACAAATGGCTAAGGTATTGTCATCAGACTTTCATACCATTTAGCTAAGCTATATAAAAAATAAGGATTAATGAATGCAATCAGTAAAAAAAATTCGTAAATGTCTTTTCCCTGTAGCTGGTTATGGCACACGATTCCTGCCAGCCACCAAAGCCATGCCTAAAGAGATGTTACCTGTCGTTAACAAGCCTCTTATTCAATATGGTGTCGAAGAAGCCATTGAGGCTGGCGTCACTGAAGTAGGTTTCATCACTGGTCGAGGTAAACGTGCGATTGCTGATCATTTCGACACCAGTTACGAATTAGAACACCAAATCCGTGGTACCAGTAAAGAGAAACATCTGGAAGATATTCGTGAAGTGATGGATACCTGTAACTTCATCTTTATGAGACAGCGTGAAATGCTTGGCTTAGGCCATGCGATTTTGACAGGTCAACCCATCATTGGTGATGAACCATTTGCCGTTATCCTGGCTGACGACTTGTGCGCCCGTACAGATGAAGATGTAAGCAAACGTGCATTAGGCCAATTGGTTGAAGTCTACGAAAAATATAACTGTAGTGTTATTGCTATTGAAGAAGTACCCGGCGATAACATCAGCAGCTACGGAGTTATATCTGGCCGTGAAATCGAAGATGGTCTGTTTGAAGTCGATGACATGGTAGAAAAACCAAAACCTGAAGATGCGCCAAGTCAGCTAGGTATTATTGGTCGTTACGTATTAACGCCTGATATCTTTGAATACATTGAAAAAACAGCGCCTGGTGCCAATGGTGAAGTACAAATCACTGATGCTATCCGTACTCTGGCAAAAGAAAAACGCGTTTTGGCACTCAAATTTAAAGGTCACCGTTTTGACTGCGGTAGTATTGATGGCTTTGTTGAAGCGACTAACTACTACTACCAGCGTGATCATGCTAAAAAGTAAACACTGATTCGCTCTTCAAAAAGCCGGCTTCCCCGCCGGCTTTTTTATATGGTTTTTCGATGTCCTTTGGGTTTCCAGGCGGGTGCAATAACATTGGGCATAGTAGACTTCTGCAAGAGTCTGGCAGGCGCCAAGGTCAGCTCTCCGTACCGGTAATTGACTTTATCAACGGTCTGGTTGATATGTTCTCTTTGTAAATCAGGTTGCTCGAATAAATCTAATTGTTTTCCTTGTTGAGGTGATAAGGCTGTCACCTGTACCTGCCAAACACCTTGTCCCGCCCAATAAAAATCAACAAACGCTTTACATAACTGATAAATGACGTGTCCATCATCGGTATAGATACCTGCATGGGCTTTGGTTTTAAGCCATCCGCGCTCTGTTTTTAAACCAATAAAAAAACATTCAGCCTGATAATGAAAACAACGCATCCTGGCTGCCACTTTCTCTGCCATATGCTGTAAATAGATCAAGACCGTATTTTTTTGATGGGTGCCAGGCGGGAGTACCTTGCCATGACCAATGGTTTTAGGTGCTTTCACATTAAACGTCAGACGCTCCGGATCTTGTCCTTGTGCCATGAGCCATATACGCCGACCTAAATGACCAAACCGTTTTGATAACAGGCTCATCGGTATGTTTTTCATTTCACCACAGCGTTCCACTCCATAATGCGCTAAAAAACGACCAATCCCCTTATTAATCCCACTCAGCGCCGTGACAGGTTCGGGAGCCAGCACGTCAGCAGCCTCTTCCGGATGAATCACGGTCATGCCATCAGGCTTTTCCTTTTTGGCAGCGAATTTCGCTGTAGTTTTGTCTCCACTCACTCCAACAGAACAGCGTAAACCTGAAACCTGCCAGACTCTTCTCTTAATGAGATAAGCAATATTCATTGCGCCTTTGTATAAAGTCTGACAACGCGTCAAATCCAAAAAAGCTTCGTCTACGCTGAACACTTCCACATCCGGCGTAATGTCGATTAAGCCTTCCATGATGCGTGTTGATAACTCAGCATAGCGATATGGCCGTGAAGGCGCATGGATCAGGCCAGGACATAACTGTCTGGCCTGTTTCAAACGCATTCCGGTATGTACGCCAAATGCTCTGGCTTCATAGGAACAGGTAATAATCGTCGTTCCCTGAAGACCATTGGTTACGGCTACCGGCTTTTTGAACCAATCAGCATTATCCATCTGCTCTACTTGGGCAAAAAAACAATCCATATCCACTAAGGCGATCATGCGTGGCCATGGTGATAAGGCATCAATAGTCATTATTTAAGGATAGGTACGTAACTGACCGACCACTACACCTTGGACCCGTACACGACTGGCAGGCAAGGTGACAGGTTCATAATTAGCATTAGCAGGCATTAATGTCACGGTGCCATCGTTATTAATTAACAGCGTTTTCAGGGTGGCATCAAACCCATCCACCAAAGCAACAACAATATCGCCATGACGTGCTGTTGGCTGGGATTGCACCACGACATAATCGCCCGACATAATGGCCTTATCAATCATCGAGTCACCGTTTACTTTCAGTACAAACCGTCCCTTTCCAGTAAACATATCGCTCAAATCAATTTCAGACTCATCAGCAATGGCTTCCACTAAGCGGCCAGCGGCGATTTTTCCTTTTACTGGCAAAGTGACGGATGTCAGCGGAGCAGGGTCAGGCTGCTCGGTTAAGTGCAGTCCTCGTGTTCTTCCGACATGTCGCTCTAGAAGTCCGGCATCCACCAATGCCTGGATATAACGATGGGTTGTGCCTTGAGACTTTATCCCTAAGCCCTTGGCAATCTCAGAAACCAGCGGTGAACGTCCCTGTTCATCTATGTATTGACGAATAAAATTCAATGTATCTTGTTCACGTTCGGTCAGCATCATCTCTTCCTTTTAGAGAAAATATTGAGAAGAGAAAATATAGAGAATTTATTCCATTTCAGCAAGTATTATTTTCAATCATATCCACATGAACAAGGCGAGCTTATATCTTTGTTATTAAAGGAGTAAATTCAAGGGATAACTAGACTTAATGCCGTGTTTCAGCGATAATTGTCGCCTTTTCAAGCCTTTCCCATCGAAGGCTTACCTCTCATGACTCAGTCAAAATCAAAATAAATTACTGCTAGCACCTTGCTATGCATGGTGTGTATGAGTCATAGCTCGGTTTGGTTTATAAAGGGATCCTATGTTTAATCTGTTACTGAAACGCCCACAAAACATAAAGAATGATGTGTTATCTGGACTGACTGTTGCCTTAGCGCTTGTGCCAGAAGCGGTGGCTTTTGCCTTTGTGGCTGGTGTTGAGCCTTTAGTCGGTTTATATGCTGCATTTCTTGTCGGACTTATCACCGCGGCGATTGGTGGCCGGCCAGGTATGATTTCAGGTGCGACAGGCGCGTTAGCGGTTGTTATGGTGGCATTGGTGGCACAACACGGTGTGGAATATTTATTTGCCACTGTCGTGTTAATGGGCATTCTGCAAATCCTGGCTGGGGTATTCCGGTTGGGTAAATTTATTCGTATTGTCCCACTTCCGGTTATGTTGGGGTTTGTAAATGGTCTCGCCATGGTCATCTTTCTGGCCCAACTCAAAGCCTTTAAAGTCACCGGTGAAAATGGCGAAGAACAATGGTTGTCAGGTGAGCCATTATGGTGGATGTTAGGTCTGGTCGCTTTAACCATGGCGATTAGCTATTTCTTGCCTAAGTTAACTAAAGCTTTCCCATCCTCTTTGGCCGCTATTATTGTGGTTACTCTAGTGGCAATTGGCCTGCATCTTGATATTCGTAATGTAGGTGATATTGCTTCTATTGCCGGCGGTCTTCCAGAGTTCAGTATTCCGATGGTTCCCTTCAATATGGAAACATTACTGATTATCGCGCCCTACTCCTTTATCTTAGCGTTTATTGGTTTAACAGAGTCCTTACTAACCCTCACGCTCATTGATGAAATCACAGAAACAACCGGCCGCCCAAATAAAGAATGTATTGGTCAAGGTGTCGCTAACACCGTAACAGGCTTTTTTGGCGGCATGGGCGGTTGTGCC
>NZ_DBNG01000021.1:98616-113121 GCF_002299105.1 Methylophaga sp. UBA678 | reverse complement strand
CATGGGCGGTTGTGCCATGATTGGTCAAAGTATGATCAATATTAACTCGGGTGGTCGCGGTAGATTATCTGGTATCTCGGCAGCCTTATTCTTACTTTGTTTTATTTTATTTGCATCACCACTGATTGAAATCATCCCTATTGCGGCTTTAACGGGCGTGATGTTTATGGTGGTACTGGGTACCTTCGAATGGGCGAGTTTCCGCTTACTTGGCCGTATTCCATTACCGGATGCCATTATCGGTATTTCCGTCGCCGTGATTACTGTCTTTACCGATCTGGCTATCGCCGTGATCACTGGTATCATCATGTCTGCGTTGGTTTTCGCCTGGCAACATGCCAAACATATCTATCTGAAAAGTTATAAAAATGAACAAGGCTCTATTGTTCATGAATTAAACGGACCATTATTCTTTAGTTCGGTGCGTAACTTTAATGATTTATTTGATCCGAAAAATGATGATGCGGATGACGTCATTCTCGATTTCAAAAACTCGCGGGTTTATGACCATTCCGCTATTGAAGCTATTGATTCGTTGGCAGATCGTTATATCAAAGCTGGGAAAACACTGCATTTGAGACATTTAAGTGAAGAGTGTAAACAATTACTGAACAATGCAGCGGATCTTATTGAAGTCAATGTGATGGAAGATCCGCATTATCATATTGCTGATGACAAGCTGGCATAAAAGCCAAATAACTGCTATCTTTAGCGCCATAATAATAAGTTTAAAATTGTATAACCTATTGAACTACGAGAAAAAAACATGTTAAAAAAAATCGATAAATTGCTGATAGAAAAGTTTCCACATATTATTCTGGGCTTTACTGCATTTTGGCTGTTACTCATTGCTTACGGCCTTTATCACAACTAAGCCAATCAGCGTATTATTAAAAGGCCAGTCTTAGACTGGCTTTTTTTATGCCTATAAATTAGCATCGATTCAGCAAGTGATTGATTTTTGATCTAGGTCAATGCCCGATATCCACAGTAGATAAATAATAACCTCACGCTGTTTAGACAGCAGAATCTTTTCAGAGGGGAGAACTATTATGGAAAAAATCGAACACTACATTCACGATAACTTTGCCGCATTAATCTGCGTGATGTCTGTTGCTTGGTTAGCACTTGTTGCTTACGGCCTACTCATGTCCTAATCCAGTTAAGGCATCAATAACTCAAAACTTGCCCGGGCAACACACTGGCCATTTAATAAACACTCAACCTCATGTGTGCCCGGGTAATATTGTCTTGTCGAAATCTTCTTCAAGCTATGTCGTTTTTCGAGCTGAAGATATTGTCCTTCACTTAAGTGAATATTTTTCCATTTAAACACTTTTTCTCTGCTTATTTTCCCACCCGCACCAACAAAGCGAATTTTGTAATCTAATACAAGGTATTGAATCTGATGGCTCAGTATGCCCAATTCCAGCACGAGCGTGTCTCCAAGCTGTAATACTGGTTGAGAAAGGCGAAGCTGTGCTTGTTCAATATTAACCGAGTGACTAAAACCTAATAGCGGATAGACATCTGTTATACCTTGTTTAACGAGACTTCTCATCGCATGGCGAATCACCCAACTCGTATTATCAGAAGCATTTTTTTGCCATTGAGAACAGACATCAATAACCATTTGAGGATGATCTTTACTCATATCATTGATGTTATTAGCCACAGACCGTCTCACATATAGACTCGAATCACTTTTTAACTTCTCAAGAAGCGGCCATATAAGAGCGGGATCATGACGTAGTTCAGCGAGTTGCGGTGCCCAGGGTAAACGCGGGCGAATGCCTTCAGAAGCTAATCTTCGTACATGTTCATCATCATGTTCAGCCCATAACAGCATTTGCTGATAGGTTTCATCAAAGTGAGCCTTCAGAAAAAAACGAATAGCAAACTCAGCTGTAAATAATGAAGTGAGTTTTTCGAGTGCAGCAAAAGAAACGTTGCGATGCTCCAGACCATATAAAGCAACATAATCAATTAATGGCCAGGCTAGGTAATGTGCCCACCCAGAAAAATGTTCATCTCTAAGAGACTCAGCCGCCTCTAATAAGATATTTATTGCATCAACATAATCGTGAGGTAGATAAACATGCAAACTCTTCGCAAGATAATCTGCACGCGCCTTGAGCTCCAGCTCATCTAGTTTGAGAGATGCAGTCTCAATAAAATCCGTTACAGCAAAATCAGGCCACACTGAATGAATCAGAGAGCCGATTTCCTTCACTGCAGGAATATGAAGTTTATTTTTGAGTTGTTCAGCCATAAAAAAAGCCGCGATGGAATCGCGGCTTTTATCATACGGTATTCTGTCTTAGCTTAGGCAGTTTTTTTACGTCTGCGTATTGCTGTCATACCCATCAAACCAGAACCTAGTAACCATACAGCAGCAGGAACAGGTACTTCGCTAACAGGTGGGCAATATTCGCCATTCACTGTTAACTCAGCCCAGAAAACGTCTTCGCTCCATTTTGAAAACCAAGCCTTGAATGAGATGCCAGCAAGGATTTCGTCAAATAAGTCTGAGCTTAGGCTGAACATTTCAACACCGCCATCCAGAGAACCTAAGTAGCTCAAACCAGTACCATACCAGTTATCAGTATAAGCATATAAATCATCCCACCAACCATTTGCATTTGTCGAAATTTTTAGTGTGGCAGATGTAATGTCTAAATCTGCAGGGTCAGTGATAGCATCGAAATCCATATAACCAAACTCATAATAGTTCGATACTGAGGCAGTAAATGTTTCTGAGTATGTTTCAGGGTTATCACATAAAGATGAATCGTCCCCACAACCACCATGATGGTGGTGGTGACCATGGAAAAATGTTGCTGAAGCAACACTTGAAAAACCTAGCAACATAGCAGCTACTAAAATAGCCGATTTGTAAAATTTCATAGAATTATCCTTGTTTACTATGCAGCCCGGCCATCTTTAAAAAAAGACCCGTGGCTTTCCGTCACATGGCTCACACCAAGGTTGGCTTATCTGTTTATTATGCAATCACTATCTGCAAGATAGATATTAGTGAGTTGTAATGTGCCAAACAATTGTACTTTGGTACTAAAAAGTAAAATAAATCAGCTTATTACGACTCTACTTGTCCGATAACTTCACTGTTAACGGATAAATAAGTCCGACTCAACTTATTCCGGACGATTGCATAATATGAGGATATCTATGTCGGAACAATTGTACTTTGGTACAGTTTTTAATCTTTTTTAACGTTTTTTTACAAATACAGCAATAGACTCGACATGGGTGGTATGTGGGAACATATCCATAATGCCTGCCGATTCCATAATGTAGCCATGCTGGTTCACCAGTTCGCCAGCATCACGTGCTAGCGTTGCAGGATTACATGAGACATATACCAATCGCTCAGCACCTAACGCAGCTAATTGATGCAACACTTCAAATGCCCCACTTCTGGGAGGATCCAGTAAAATCTTATTAAACCCTTTTTGTGCCCAAGGATAATCTTTCAATTCTGTTTGGGTGAGATCCGCTTGCTCAAACTCGGCATTAGATAAGGCATTAAGTGCGGCATTATTTTTTGCGTGTTGTACCAGTGCAGCATCACCTTCAACGCCAACGACCTCTGTCACCCGTTTAGCTAAAGGCAAAGTAAAGTTGCCGAGCCCGCAGAACAAATCAAGAATACGATCTCCATCCTGAACATCCAGCAGCGTCATGGCCCTTTGAATCATTTTTTCGTTAATACCCGCATTCACCTGCGTAAAGTCACTCGGGTCAAACTGTAAGTTCAACCCCGGCTCTGGTGCGTAACTAAGCTGAGCAGACTCAGGCCATAATAAAGACACGGTATCCGGCCCACCTGGTTGCTGATAAATCCATAAATTATTGTTTTGTCCAAAGCTAATCAATGCATTTTTATCAGTCTCGGATAATTCATCCAGATTACGAAACACCAATGCGACATGTTCATCATCCATTGCCACTTCAATCTGAGCGATGCGGTTATAGGCTTCCAATCCACCAATTAATGAAGCTAAATCCGTTAAACGATGACCCACACGTGGATCTAACACTTCACATTGTTCAAGCATGGCAATGTACGGCGATGACTTTTCCCTAAAGCCCACTAAAACTTGTTCTTTTTTAGCGACGTATTTAACGCCGAGGCGTGCTTTACGACGATATCCCCATAATGGACCGGTTAAAGGTTCCAACCACTGTTCAGGGCTTAAGTTACCAAAATGAGTAAAGTGTTCAGCCAATGTGGCCTGTTTATGAGCCAACTGTGCTTCAGGTGACATATGCATCAAACTACAGCCGCCACAAATACTAAAATGCTGACATTTTGCCTCTACCCGATCATCAGCAGCAGACAAGACTTCTACCGTGCGCGCTTCATCATATTTTTTATGAACCCGACTATATTGAAAGTTCACTTTTTCTCCGGCTAATGCGCCATCTACAAAAACAGTTTTGCCTTCGATGCGAGCAATTCCCCTGCCATCATGTGATAATGACTCAATCTCTGCTGTCACAAGCTCTTGCGGTATTCTTTGTCTGCGGCTACGTCTTGCCATTGTTATCTCTTATCTCTGAAAAATAAAAATCCAGTGGTGTTTTCACACCACTGGATATCGTTATTATAATCAATCTGATGTAATTATTTTTGTTTCCAGCTGCCGCCTTGTTGATACCACCAGCCATTAGCAGCATTACTAATCCAACGTTGTGCAAATGTTTGCTGGATATCATTCTGCCATTCTGGATGACCATTGGCTCTGGCGATTTCAGCATAGAGCGCTTTACGATCATTATTTTCGGCGGCAATCAGACTGTTTAACTGATTACGGTCTTTTAACGGTACCGACTTCGCATCACGCAATGTAATAAAACCATCATCAGTTAAACCTATTGCGCCACTATTATAGAAAGGCTTCAGGCTTTCATGGCGTGATTTCATATTCGACTGTAATGCATTGATAGCGGGTGAATTGATATTAATATCCGCGCCTGCCGCTTCAGCCTTCGGTACCATCCAGTTCAACACCGACATTGCCAATGGCAACTTGGCATCTGATACTGAAGACTGCTTATCCTGATCATCAGATTTAATCGTTTCAGCGGGGTTTGTATCTGGTCCCCACACATCTTCAATAATTCTATCTGCCGCTTTTTCAGCTGCCGCTGCTGGGAAGTAGATATTTATAGTCACGCACGAGACCAACATTAATCCCGACACCGTCCCCGTTAACCATTTCATGATTTGCATAACCTCTCCTTACTCAATTATCGGTCCAGAACTATTTTGTACCGCTTTGATACGCTCTAATAAATCTGCCCAGTCCACTCTTCGTGTATAACCAATCACATCAATCCATGGTGGTAAACCACCACCACCTTTCACAATATAGTAACCCTGATCAGCATCTTCGATGCCAGCCATTTCACAGACATCATTTCGTAAATAACAGGACAGTCCTAAACGTTTATAAGAAAAGTCATCAAAAAAACGTAAAAAACTTCTGGATATCATACCTGTTGCACCACCGCCGACCTGCGTTAAATTATCTACGGCACGCTGACTGATGACACGTTTTCCCGGATTATCTTCAGACGTTTCTAATGTGGCATCAAACTGGACCGGTTTCCAATCAGACAATCGTAAGTTATGAACAGCTCCGGACACACGACCTGTAATTTTTCCCACATCAAACGTTTTGGTTAACAGTGCTAAATCTAACTCTGTGATATCAATATTGGCATACAGTTGTGGTAATACGCCGAGAGGATCCGTCAAACGCAAGTCGCGAATGACTGTCGTACCATCGAAGACTTTAACTTGTAGTGCCCCATCGATAGTTAATTGCTGAGATTGGTATCGCACGTGAGGAATAACGCCCGATAACTTACCATGCATTGTCGGCCAGTCCAGTGTCTGCGTTAAACTCTCCATGGATATCGGTAACAACAAGCCATCAAATGACCAGGTTATCTGTTTATCTTCTTGTTGCTGCAAACTCAGCTGATTTATTTGTAGCTCTCCATCCAATACGGGAATCGTCGTTTCTTCTACTAACTTAAAGCCATTTTTCACAGTTTGCGTATGCAGACTGCCGGCACCAATATCGACAGCATAAAGTTTGGCTTGCTGCCAGGATAAATAACCATTTAAAGGCTTATCACTATTGGTCCAAACCAGTTCACCATTCAACTTATCCGCCTTGTAACGCTGCTCACTATCCACCAGACTGACGTTATTCAACGTGGCACTCAGCTGATGCTGCTTGTCAGACCAACTTATTGAGGATGAAACCTGACCTGACAATTGTAAATCAGCTGCGGCAGTGCCCACCATAAAAGGCTTTAGCCATGTGGAATAAAACGGTGATAGCGTTTTTACAGTCACATTCGCTTCAACCTTAGTCGGCATATTATCTGTTATTTCAGCAGTGGCCTCTAAAGTAAATTGTTCTGGTTGCGTTAACTTAATATCCGCTAAGGTCCAGTGATTTAAGCCTGATTCATACTTGCCTTCAATGCTTAACTCCATGGCAGAAGTAGATAAATCGACAAAGATAGGATCACTATAAACCTGGCCTGCGGTGAATGAAGATACAGCAACAATATCCCAGGTATTGTCCGTATTATGTAAGACGATATCACCTTGCATTGTGACATTTTCCGCCACCTGACTTGCCGTCGTATTACTAAAACCCAAATCAGCTAATTGCCACTTTGCGGTGGCTGACAATACTCCCAGCAGGTTTCCATCAAGACGTGCTTGAACAGATATCTGACCTTGAGGCTGCCAGTTGTTGACCACATCAATGTATTGTTTATCCAAAAATTGAGGTAGCCATTTCTGTAGTGCTGATAAGGGAATATTCTGAGCATCAATATTCGCGTCCCAATGCTGTTCATCAAGACTAATATCAAGGCTTACCGTACCGCCATCCAGTCTCAGATTTTTTAGCTGGATATCATATTGTTCACCTTCGGTACTGACATCGAGACTAAATTGGATTTGTTGCTGCCCCAGCTCAGGATGAGAAAACTGTAAACTACCTGACTGACAACGAAAGGCATCCGTTAACCAAGCTGCTTTTGTACACTCAAATGTCACATTGCGTAATTGATTAAGTGGTTCAGCTAAGGTGATTTGAGCAGCGGTCCCTGATAGCTTCAGATCACCGGAAGTGAGTTGAACATAGGTTTTCAGTTCTTTCGCATCAAATTTTTCTGCCCAGCTATGTTCACTACTAATTTGAATCGTATTAATAGCGAATACCGGTAATGACCATAAACATAGCCATAAGAAAACTGACTTTGGCGTCAGATAGCTCATTATCAGGCAGAGAAAACGCCTGTTGAGATGTAACGATCGCCACGGTCACAGACGATACTGACAATCACCGCATTTTCTACCTGCTCAGAGATCTTCATAGCTGCTGCTAATGCACCCCCCGATGACACTCCGGCAAAAATACCTTCTTCAGCTGCCAGTCGTCGCATCATGGTTTCTGCTTCATCTTGTGTGACATCTATTGTCATATCAATGCGCTCTGGCTCGAAAATCTCAGGTAAATACGCCTGCGGCCAACGGCGAATACCTGGAATACTGGCGCCCTCTGCCGGCTGCACACCCACCACCTGAATCGCTGGGTTTTGTTCTTTTAAATAGCGAGATGTACCCATAATTGTGCCAGTCGTGCCCATTGAACTCACGAAGTGGGTAACTTCACCTTCGGTATCAGCCCAGATTTCAGGCCCCGTAGATTCATAATGGGCCAGAGGATTATCAAAGTTTCCAAACTGATTTAGCACCTTGCCTTTGCCCTCTTTCTGCATTTGTAAGGCCAGATCCCTTGCGGACTCCATACCATCTGTCAGAACAAGTTCGGCACCATACGCTTTCATCGAAGCACGACGTTCAGCACTACTGTTTTCCGGCATAATCAGAATCATTCGATACCCTAATATCGCCGTCACCATCGCCAAAGCAATACCCGTATTACCACTGGTCGCTTCGATCAAGGTGTCGCCAGGCGTGATATCACCGCGTAACTGCGCTTGCTGAATCATACTCACCACAGGTCGGTCTTTAACCGAGCCAGCTGGATTATTACCTTCCAGTTTCACCAGAATGGTATTACTCGACTCGCCGGGAATACGCTGTAATCTGACAAGCGGCGTGCGGCCAATAAACGCTTCAATCGTCGGGTAAGATTTCATCAATTTGCTTCCATTAACACAACATAAGCAATCGCATATTCATGATCGTCACTCAGGCTTAACATCGCCTTATCAATATGCATTTTTTCTTTCAGTTCCAGTCCCACTTTTTCGAACTGTAACTCAGGTTTACCCAGTGAATTATTTCTGACGCTGATATGACGCAAACTTAAACCATCCCGAAATCCTGTTCCCATGGCTTTAGCGGCGGCTTCTTTTGCTGCAAATCGTTTCGCTAAAAAATTAGCCGGTTTAAGTTGCAATTTAAACTCGCTGAACTCATGGGCACTGAGTATTCTTTCAGCAAACTTATCACCATGTTTATCGAGTAAGTCTTGCATTCGCGGAATATGAACAAGGTCTGTGCCAATGCCAATGATCATCCCCGGCGCGCGTCCTGCATCAATTGTTTCATCTCGCGAACCGCTGCCTGAAAGCCAGTAAACACCGAACGCGCCACAATCGCGTGGCCAATATTTAACTCCACCAGTTCTGGTATCGCCGCAATTTTCTGAGTATTGTGGTAATGCAGACCATGGCCAGCATTCACCTGTAATCCCCTTTCATGAGCCTGTTTTGCTGCATCAGCAATCACGGCAAGCTCTCTTTCGGCCTCTGCATCGGTTTCGGCATCAGCATAACGGCCAGTATGAAGTTCTACCACTGGTACACCGCAAGCCACTGCCGCTTCTATTTGAGCCAAATCAGGATCGATAAATAAAGAGACACGTACATTGACCGCAGCTAGGCGCTGACACGCTTGCTGCATTCGAGACAACTGCCCCGCCACATCCAGACCACCTTCTGTTGTCAATTCCTCACGTTTCTCAGGTACTAAACAACAGTCTGCAGGACGATATTTTTCGGCCATCGCTAACATTTCTTCAGTGATCGCCATCTCAAGATTCATTTTTGTCTGCAAGATATCGCTCAACATCGCCACATCACGTTCCTGAATATGTCGACGATCTTCGCGTAAATGTAATGTGATACTGTCCGCCCCTGCTTGCTCTGCTTCAATCGCTGCCTGAATGGGATCAGGATAACGTGTTCCACGAGCTTGACGCAGTGTGGCGATGTGATCGATGTTGACACCTAGATAAATAGACATGAATCTCCAAACTCAGTTTGTTTTTGTTGTAAATTGATTAAGCCCAGCAAATAACTGACGACTATGTAAAGGACGGCCGCCCAAGTAATAATTTATCACTGACCGCATCATATGTTTGATTTCTTTCAGACTCACATCATCAAATTCCGCTTCCTGATCAAGGTGACGTAAGCTGCGTCCAGATACCGTATTCTCAAGCTGTTGACCAAATACACGGCGTGGACCACTATCTGGATGGTAAATATACATACCTTCATCTTCAATATTCTGACCAGAATCGACATCCACCGTTAATGCCAGACCATAGCCCAGATGGCTGAGCAGCGCTTTTTCAAATAATCGCAGGGTAATCTGTTCATTGCTTTTTTGTTGGAGTGAAGACAGCGCCTGACGGTAAGCCAGATAAATCTCTGGTTCCGCTTCATGAAGAGGCAATAATTTCACGAGCAACTCATTCATATAAAGGCCACAGAGGCTGGCATTACCAACAAGGCGATAACTGGGTTCATCCACTTCGATATGACTCAATGTCACTAAATCACCTTGGCCATACCAGCTGAGCCAGAGCGGTTGAAATATTTGTATTGATGAGCTGCGTTTCTTTTTTTGCCGTAAACCTCGGGCGACCAGGCTCACTCGCCCATAATCCTGCGTTAACACATCGACCAGTGAACTGGTTTCACGATAAGGTCTATGGTGCAGAACAAAAGCAGACGTCAGCTCCACAAGCTACCTATAGGTCGTCGTTATAACCCAGGTTCTTTAACATGCGCTCATTATCTGACCAGCCTTCACGCACTTTGACCCATATCTGTAAAAACACTTTACAACCGAATAGCTGTTCCATTTCCAGCCGTGCGTCCTGACCGATAAGCTTGAGCTGTTCGCCTTTTTTACCAATCACAATCGACTTCTGACCGCTTCGCTCAACATAAACAACAGCACCAATTCGATACATGCCTTCTTCTTCCTCGAACTGTTCAATTTCTACAGTGAGTGAATAAGGTAATTCCTGACCGAGATAACGGAATAATTTTTCACGTACGATTTCACCCGCCAAAAAGCGTGAACTGCGATCGGTTAATTGATCTTCATCAAAGATCATCTCGCCTTCAGGCATTAACTTGGCAATTTCCTGCTCCAGTACATCTGTATTCATACCTTTCCGTGCAGAAATAGGCACAACAGCCGCAAAATCATATTGTGGTGCAAGTGATTGTATCTGCGGTAATAAATCTGATTTGTCTGAGAGTTTATCGGCTTTATTTAACACTAAAATGACTGGAGAGCGTGCATCTTGTTGAATACGTTTCAAGACGCGCTGATCATCTTCCGTCCATTTCAGTCCTTCCACCACAAACAGCACCACATCCACATCGTCAATTGAAGCGGCAGCAGCGCGGTTCATATAACGATTCATCGCTTTTTTTCCATCGCTGTGCATACCCGGTGTATCAACGTAGATAAACTGGCCCTGGTCTGTGGTTTTAATACCCAGAATACGGTGGCGGGTCGTTTGTGGGCGGCGCGAAGTAATACATAACTTCTGACCAAGAATACGGTTGATTAATGTCGACTTACCCACATTGGGACGTCCAATAATGGCAACGTAACCGGAACGAAATGGTGTGGTATTCATTATTTACCCTCTATTAGAGTTAAGGCACGTTCAGCGGCTTTTTTCTCAGCTTTTCGGTGACTACTGCCTTGAGCAACGACCACTTTGTCCAGCAAGGTAACCTGGCAGGATGCTTCAAAGACAGGCTGTTTCTTGTCTGTTTTTAATTCTTTAACACTATATAGCGGTAAAGGCTGTTTACGGCTTTGTAATAATTCCTGCAAACGCGTTTTAGGATCCTTGACCGTTTCTGTCACATCAATAGACGCTATTCGCTCGGCAAATAATCTTAAGATGAGCTCTTTGACAGGTGTCAGACCGCTGTCAAGATAAAGTGCACCTAAAATGGCTTCTACCGCATCAGCCAGAATTGATTCCCGACGAAAACCACCACTTTTCAACTCACCGGGCCCAAGGATTAATACATCCCCTAACTTTAACTCGCGCCCCAGCTCAGCTAGGGTCTCGCCTTTCACCAGAGAAGCCCGTAGACGACTTAATTTTCCTTCCTTAACTTGAGGGAAACGGTTGAATAACTCTTCCGCAATCACAAAACTCAAAATAGCATCACCGAGATATTCAAGACGCTCATTATTTTTGGGATCCGCACTGCGGTGCGTTAAGGCTTGTTGTAAAAATGCGGTATCTTTAAATTCTACTTTTAACTGTTTGCACAGGGCTTTTTGCCGCTGGGTTATCATTATAGCTGTGGCTCTACATCAATTTCTTTATGAAAATGCCCGACCAGATCGATCTGAGCAAAAAACGGTTTTCGCACTTCATAGTCGATAACGATTTTCGTTACGTAGGCGGTGTTTTTACCACGGAAAACTTCGACGTCATCGCGTTCGACACTACTGATATAGCCGATATTAAAGCGCTTAGAAAGCAGTGTCTGTACTTCATTTTTCGAGAGATTGTTATTACGCAGTTCTGTCTTCATATCTTCCATGATCTGGACGACACCGTAATACTCCTGATACATCGGCACCAAACGAATCGCTAATGTCACAAAAAAAGCAATCAAGGCCAACACAATGACCCAGCCAATTAATGTCATACCTCGCTGGTGTTTCATCACAATCTCCTTATTCAATGGACTGACCTAAACGATTCCAGACAATGCCGCCCTCATTCCAGTCCCAACTCATCCAAACTAAAAAGGCCTTACCGACCAGATTTTCTTCAGGGACAGTTCCCCAGTAACGACTATCATTGCTGTTATCACGGTTATCACCCATAACAAAATAGTGTCCTTCAGGCACCACGGTTTCACCTTCCACACGTTTAACACCCGGTTCAACCACGATTAGATGATTATGCTCACCGAGCTGTTCAGAACGTAATTCAGAGCCGGGAGCTGAAATATTAATCATGCTTTCAGTTTTTTCTTGTGGCTCTTGTGCAACCGGTTCGCCGTTAATATAAATCGTTTTATTGAAATAACCGACTTTATCTCCGGGAAGGCCTACTACACGTTTGATATAGTCAATATCAGGGTCACTTTTATTCTTCTTCACCGGGTAACGAAAAACCACCACATCACCACGTTCAGGCTCGCCTGTCTCTAATATTTTTGTGTTGAGGACCGGTAAACGGATGCCATATGAGAATTTATTCACCAGAATAAAATCACCAATGTGCAGCGTAGGTACCATTGATGACGATGGGATACGGAAAGGTTCAGCGATAAAGGAGCGAATCACTAACACCAAAAGAATGATAGGAAAAAATGAGCGTGCATATTCAACCACGACAGGTTCTTTTGCATCGTTATCACGACCTGGTGCCCAAAACAGCTTGTCGATTAACCAAATCAAGCCGGTGACGGCTACCAGTAACACCATGATTGCGGGAAAACTCACTGTATAACGCTCCTTCCTACCTTTTATGAATTCTTTGACAGTTGTAATACGGCGAGGAAGGCTTCTTGTGGCACATCCACCTTACCAACAGACTTCATCCGTTTTTTACCTGCTTTTTGTTTTTCCAGCAATTTACGTTTACGAGAAACGTCACCGCCGTAACATTTAGCTAATACATTTTTACGCATCGCTTTGACGGTAGAACGAGCAATAATGTGTCCGCCAATAGCCGCTTGAATAGCAATATCAAACATTTGACGCGGTATCAGCTCTTTCATTTTTTCGACTAGCAGTCTCCCGCGACTCACACTGCTGTCCTTGTGCACGATAAGCGATAAGGCATCGACTCGTTCACCATTAATCATAATATCTAATTTCACCAGATTGGCTGGCTCGAACCGAACAAAGTGATAGTCAAGCGAGGCATAGCCACGGCTGACAGACTTCACACGGTCGAAGAAATCAATGACCACTTCATTCATAGGAAGTTCATAGGTTAACGCAACCTGTTTTCCCATATACTGCATATTCTTCTGCACACCACGTTTTTCAACGCATAAGGTAATCACAGCGCCTAAATGGTCTTGTGGCACCAGAATATCCGCTCTGACGATAGGTTCACGTATTTCTTCAATGGTGCCAACATCAGGTAGCGATGATGGATTTTCAACCCGTTCGACTTCGCCATTTTTCTTGAGAACTTCAAACACAACGGTCGGCGCTGTTGTGATCAGATCAAGATCGTATTCACGTTCCAATCGTTCCTGAATGATTTCCATATGCAACAGCCCCAGGAAACCACAACGGAAACCAAATCCTAAGGCTTGTGAGCTTTCAGGTTCATAAAATAATGAAGCATCATTTAGGCGTAATTTCGACAAGGCTTCACGGAAGTTTTCGTAATCATCACTGCTGACAGGGAAAATACCGGCATAAACTTGTGGGGTTACTTCTTTGAAACCGGGCAGCATTTTATCTGCACCATGGTGTGCGTGCGTTAAGGTGTCACCTACCGGTGCCCCATCAATTTCCTTGACCCCTGAAATGACGTAACCCACGTCACCACAATCCAGCACGTTACATGGTGTGCGTTTAGGAGTGAAAGTACCTACTTGATCGACTTGATATTCCTGCCCTGTCGACATCACTTTTATTTTATCTTTGTGCTTAAGTGAGCCATCGACAATACGTACCAATGAAATAACACCCACGTAGCTGTCAAACCAGGAATCAATAATGAGGGCTTTAAGAGGTGCGTCTGGATTACCTTTTGGCGCAGGGACTTTTGCCACCAGCTCTTCCAGTACGTCTTCAATACCAATACCGGTTTTGGCACTACAACGTACAGCATCCATAGCATCGACGCCGATAATGTCTTCAATTTCTTGAGCAACACGTTCCGGTTCTGCCGAAGGTAAATCAATTTTATTCAGAACGGGTAATACTTCTAAGCCTAAATCAATGGCGGTGTAGCAGTTCGCCACACTTTGTGCTTCCACACCCTGCGCCGCATCAACGACTAATAATGCCCCTTCACAGGCAGCAAGAGAGCGGGATACTTCATAAGAAAAGTCGACGTGCCCAGGTGTATCGATGAAATTCAGCTGATAAGTTTCCCCATCGCGTGCTTTGTATTCCAGTGATACGCTTTGTGCTTTGATGGTAATGCCACGTTCGCGCTCAATATCCAT
>NZ_DBNG01000021.1:59485-98416 GCF_002299105.1 Methylophaga sp. UBA678 | reverse complement strand
CAACATGTCCTGGCGTATCAATAAAATTCAACTGATAGGTTTGGCCGTCAGCTGCGGTGTAATCTAAGGTAACGCTTTGAGCCTTGATAGTAATACCGCGCTCTCGCTCAATATCCATAGAATCTAGCACTTGCTGGGACATTTCCCGGTCTGTCAGACCACCACAAATTTGAATAAACCGATCAGCAATGGTGGATTTACCATGATCGATATGTGCGATGATAGAAAAGTTACGTATATTGTTCATTTAGTTACATTTTCATTAGTGACGTCGGTGGCCATTCCGAACAGTTAACATAGATTTTGCATGACATGCATTGTTCCCGCTGGCAGATGATATAGGCCTTTGAGTCACGCGCTCAGCAAATGATCCCACATTATACGCATTTCACTATGACAAAACGATAATCTCGACACGCCTTAGATAAAAACGTGACTTCTGAATACCAGTCTGACACTCTGTCTTCGCTCATGGCTGAGAAGACTTCTGAGTCAGATCATCTCAATAGCAATACAGTACTTTTGTGGACAATAATTACTATGGATAAAGCGGTCCTGACGGGTCCCATCATTAAAACCTTCTTAAGCTATGCCATCCCCTCCATTTTGGGCTTATTAGCCATCACTACGGCCAGTATCGTAGATGGTATTTTTGTCGGCCAATTTGTCAGTGCTCAGGGGCTCGCAGCCATCAATTTACTGATTCCCTATCTGTCTTTGATATTTGGACTGGCTTTAATGTTTTCCATTGGAGGAGCCGTTCGAGCTGGCTATTATATTGGTCAGAAACGTTTTCAGTCAGCATCCGATGTCTTTAGCCAGTGTCTGCTTATTATTGTCGTTATTGGACTTGGTTTTCTGCTTTTTTCCTGGTTATTCACTGACGCTATATTGCTTTTTCTCGGCACGCCCGCCTCCATACTAACGTTAATCAGGCCTTATTTTCTGATCATCAGTGCCGTATTGCTTATTCAGATTTCTACGATGGTGATGTATTACTTTATTCGTCAGGATAATGCTCAAACACTCGCTTCAGTGGCATTAATCAGCGGCGCCATCATTAATATTATTCTGGATGCTGTGTTTATTATCGTATTCGAATGGGGACTAAAAGGCGCTGCAGCTGCAACAGCCATTGCACAAACCATACAACTGATTATGTTAAGTCGTTATTTTTTACGATCTCAGAAAAAGTTAACTTTTTCATTCATCCAACATAATAAATCAGAAATAAAACCCGTAATGTTTAATGGCGGATCAGAGTTTATCAATGAAATCTCTGGGGGATTGGTCATCCTGGTATTGAACTGGATTTTAGTCAGTCGGCTTGATGTTGAGGGTATCGCGGCTTTTGCCGTCATTAATTACCTGATCTTTATCAGTCTGATGCTGTATTACGGCATATCTGATGCGTTACATTTGGTGGTCAGTCAAAATCATGGGGCCCGAAATACCCGGCGAATCAGTCAGTTTATGCTAACAGCCATCATCGGTATTCTTTGCATCAGTATCAGTGTGACACTGTGCTTGCTCTATTTCCCAGAACACATCAGCAGCCTGTTTCTAGATAAAACAGCCGAACACACGATGCAATTATCCAAACACTTTATTTCTCTATTGTGGCCGTTATTTTTGATAAATGGTGTTAATGTGATTCTTTCTATTTATTTAACGGCCATCCAGAAACCAATTCCCTCTATGGCCATCGCGTTATCGAGAGGATTATTCTTGCCTATCGTATTGTTACTCGTTTTGTCTTGGTTACTTCCAGAGCCTGAATTTCTTATTGCTTTACCACTCTCAGAATGGCTGACATTTTTACTCGCTATCCTCTTATTTATCCGATATCGCCCAATAAAACTGGATTAAACGCCGCTAAAGTATCTTTTTTAACAGCAGAAGAATGGCAACAAAATTCATATGTCATGAATCATCAGGCAAAAAAATGAGCCAGATAACAGACATTATCTGGCTCATAGCAAAGTCTGAGAGAGTATTCAGACGGTTGGGGAAATTAGAACTGCCAAGCCACGCTCAGGCGAACATCACGACCTGGTTCGTTGAAACCTCTAACCAAATAATAGCCTGGTACGTGAGTAAAGTCAGCGACACTGGAATGGGAAATATAGTTCTTATCAAACACATTACGTACAGTCAGACCAACACGGATATCATCGATCGTAGATGGGCTCCATTGCACATATAAGTCGTGTATACCATAACCAGGTTGATCAAAATCGTACCCTGGGGCATCAGCATCAAGTCCAGGAGACTTGATACCGTCATGCCCTTTCACGAAGTGAGCGTTCCATCCCAGGTTCCACTGAGCATTTAGCTGATAATCTAATTGTGTAATCAGCGTGTCTCTAACGGTGTTAGCTATACCGTTGTGGTCATACGCGTTGGCGTCATAACCATCAATTTCAATATCATTATGGTGGTAGCTGACACGAGCCAATAAGGTTTCCCAACGATGTCCAAGCTCAAGAATATACCCATCTGACTCTAAATCACCAACATTCTGGAATACCGCGGGGCGACTACCCACAGATGCCACGACATCTTTGATTTGGCTCTTATAAACTTTCGCTGAACCAAACCAAGTCCGCGAATCATAGGCAAAACCAAACTCAATATTTTCTGCCTTCTCTGGTTTTATATTTGGGTCAATCACAGAGGAATCAAATTTAAATGCATCTTGAGCCATTGGGCCTTTAAATGCTTCAGCGTAAGAAGCAAAAGCACTCCAGTTATCAGTGAGGTGATAATTTAAACCAATATTATGACTGACTTCATCTTCGTCGAAACTTGAGTTATTTGCGTTGTGCTCTAATTCATAGTCGTCATAACGTAAACCCGCGCTCAATAACAAAGCATCGGTTAATTGAATATCATCCTGAACATACAGACCTTTGACTTTTGACTCATCTTTAATAGAGCTACCACTATCCACACCTTTTAACTCTGATTCATCTTCACGGTAGTCAACACCATAGGTCAGCGTATGCATACCAACAAAACTTGTATTCCGTAAATCAAAGCCTTTACTCTTACCTATGCCTTTAAAGGCACCAAATGGGCCATCCTGCAAGAATTCTGAATCGGTGTTATATACCGTAAGGTTTAGATCTAGATATTGATTATCAATAGGATTCAACGCGTAGTTAAGCGTAACCGTTTCCCGTTCATTCTCAGAGAAATAGAGATAATTACCACGCTGGACCGGCAAACCAGTTGGTGCAGGAGAATACACCCATTGAGGACGTTGTGTTCTATCACCTTCATCATCTCGTTTTTCATAGCTGAGACGAAGAGTCTGGCTATCAGTCAGATGCCCAACTAGTTTGGCAAACAGATAATCTTGATCAGATTCCGTGCCTAATACTTGATCACCATTGCCATCTTCATAATTATCAGTATTCGATTGTGTGTAAGAGGCCATTGCACTCCAGTCATCCGTTAGACGACCGTATAAACTCGTATTTGTTTTGAAGCTGTCAGTATTACTAGAAAACATGCCTTTAACCAGGCCACCAAATTGTTTACCAGGTTTCAGCATATCTTCAGGATCTTTAGTGACAAATTTCACTGAACCACCTAGTGCACCTGGACCTGACAATGCATTACCTGCACCGGCATTAACCTCAACTCGCTTAAGCAATTCAGGTTCAATGCTGATACGACCAACATGGTGAAATTGTCTAGTAGCCTGCTGCGCGCCATCAATAGTGATATTTAATAGCTGGTCTTCAATACCACGAATATAGAGTTTTTGAGCAATATCAGGGCCACCGCCAATAGTCACTTCAGGTGACTGACTAAAAAGGTCTTCCAAATCATTCGCCTGAAGTTTTTCAATCTGCTGAGAATCTACACCATTTAACTCTGGGGTAATGGTATTACTCGTTACCTTAACAGTATCCAAAATTATTTCTTCAGCTATTGCAGCCTGTGAAAACATCGCGGCGAAAAGCGCGACAGAAAGTACAGTCCGATGACTAATTGGGTTTAAGCTTTTACTCACAACCACCTCGTTAATAATAATCATTATCAAATAAAACAAGATCGCATTCTAATGATTAAGCGAGGTGATGAATATGAAATTTACAATTGTTACATTTCAATCCTAACTTGCAGGTAGGATCATGTTCATTCTTAAGCCACCCGTCACTAAGTTCTCAGCGCTCAATTGTCCACCACACACTTCAATATGGCGTTTAGCCAGGCTCAAACCCACACCAAATCCACGATGAAGCTGACGCCCAGAATGAGCCAGCCTGAAAAAAGGTTTAAAGATATTGGTTAAATGGTGTGGTGCTATACCTGGGCCGAAGTCATCAATATAGATTTGGTATTGATCTGCCACTTTCTCAACGATGACTTTGACGGTTTGGCCATCAGGGGTATGTGCTAGTGCATTCCTGAGAATATTTTCAAAGGCGTGTCCTATAGCACGCGCACTGCTGTTTTCAATAATCGCGTGCTCTGGCATCGTCGCCTTGATTTCGCATTTGGGAAACTCAAACCTCGCATCCTCAACGATACTATCGATCAAATCAGTTAAGTCTAATGTTTCTTGACGTAAATCGGGACATTCGTTATCAAGCCACGCCAAAGTGAGTGTATCCTCAACCAATACACGCATTTGCTGACTTTCATATCGAATTCGTTCTATCAATTTCGGATCAAGATCCTGACTTTCAGCCCAGCTTAATGCTAATTCCACTCGTGCTAGCGGGGTTCTAAGTTCATGAGAGAGATCAGAAATGAGGTGACGCTGTGTTTGAATTAAGTGACCTATTCGCTCTGCCATCCCATCAAAGGTGTCACCCAAGGCGGTAATTTCGTCTTGACGTTTTGCCAAAGTGTTCCCGACACGCACATTGAAATTACCATCACTAAATTGCCTTGTTGCTTTTTCCAGTTGAGTAAGTGGTGACATGACATGGCGATAGATAATCAAGCTAATTAAAGTCATCAACAATAAAGGCAAGGCGATCTGTAACAGCAAGCTAGTCTGAAACCAGTATGCTCCTGGCCGCATTCGATCCGGTAAGGTGATGAGAAAATGTGTTTTACCGTCAGAAAAAGGCAAATCCATTGTCGGGTTTTCTTTGAAATAGAGATGTATTTTCCAGCTGATGTCACGACCAAGAGCAAATCTCTCCTGGTATTGTTCTGATATATAGCTATTTCCTACTGGTGCAACATTGGAAGAAACAACAGCTACCCAGGTATTTTCTTTTTCTTGAAGATGCTTGACCCACTCATTTAGCGATTGAATATCACCGTTTTCATGATATTTCTCAGCCAGTTTGGCATACGCTTTTAATTCAGACTGGTAACGCTGATCAATGAAACTCATATGCTGCTCTGTGTGCAGTAGCAAAACATGTATCAGCCAAAAAAGTAAAATAGTGCCAATGACTATGGTTGCGACTAACTTCCATAGTAAGCGACGCTTCATAATAAAATATATCCTGTCCCATGCACGGTTTGTAGGTGATCAGCGGGTAGTCCCGCCGAGACTAACTTCCGCCTAACCCGGCTCATATGCATATCAAGACTTCTGTCATAACGACTAAACTCTTTTTCCAATACGAGACGATATAGTTGTGGTTTGCTGAGCGTTTGTTTGGGATTCTGCATCAGTGTCCACAAAAGTTTGAACTGTATAGGGGTAAATGGAATGGTTTGGCCCGCAAACGAAACGGTTTGTTTGTGTTTATTTAACTCAATACCGTGTCTTCTGAGATAATGATGATCATCGTCATTGATTTGTGGTGCTGAACGCCTGAGAATCGCTTCTATCCTTAATATCAACTCGGTGAAATTAAATGGTTTTGACAAATAATCATCTGCACCACTTTTTAATCCAAGAATACGTTCTTCCTCTGCACCATGTGCAGTTAGCATAATCACTGGCGTAACACGCGTTTGCCTGATTGTTTTTAAAATTTGGTAGCCATCTTTTTCTGGCAAAGACACATCCAATAAAATTAAATCCAACGACAAACTGATAGATTTTGTCAGACCATCATTACCATCATGTGCTACTACCGTATCAAAACCAGCATTCACAAGAAGCTGCTCTAATTGCTGGTTTAATGTGATGTCATCCTCAACTATAAGCACTCTAGGTGGCATGATTTGACGTTACCTTTAAAATCTTAATAACAATTGTTCGTATTATGAATAATAGCAGATAAGTCGTTATTTAACTGACATCGAAGGTAAAAAAAAAGCCGTTGATATACATCAACGGCTTTTTTAGTTTGATTGAAAGAGAAGTTACTCTTTAATTTCTAACGCCAGGAACTGTGCAGAACCACCACGTTGTACTAACACAGGAATCGGTTTATTAGCAGGCAGTTTTTTTGCCACCTCAATAAATTGATGAGGATCCTGGATATCAGTGTTGTTGATACTCAGAAGAATATCACCAGGTCTAATACCGGCTTTAATTGCGGGTCCTTGCTCAACCTTCATGACCATGACACCACCTTTTGCGACGTCAAACTGTTTACGTTGCTCCGGCGTGATATCAGCGACTTCCATTGATAAACGTGAATCGACAAACCGGCCAGGTTTTGAACTATTGTTGGTGAGGTCTTCATCTTTTGGTAGTTCTTCGATGGTGACTTTGAGTGTTTCGTGCTTATTATTACGCATCACCTCAACTTCTACTTCTTTACCTACTTTTGTTCTACCAACGATTGGTGGTAAATCAGAAGAGGTCTCTACTTCTTTACCATCAAAATCAAGAATCACGTCACCTGCTTTGAAACCTGCTCGTGCTGCCGGGCTGTCGTCGACGACACGAGAGATAAGTGCACCGCTTGGTTTAGATAAACCAAATGATTCGGCGAGTTCGCGTGTTACATCTTGAATAACGACGCCTAACCAGCCACGGCTGACATAGCCTTGTGATTTAATCTGATCCACCACATTCATCACGGTACCAATTGGGATAGCAAACGATACCCCCATAAAACCACCGGTACGACTATAAATTTGTGAGTTGATACCAATCACTTCGCCGTCCAGATTAAATAGTGGGCCACCGGAGTTACCGGGATTAATAGCCACATCTGTTTGAATGAAGGGTACATAACTATCGCTAGGTAAACTACGGCCTAAGGCGCTGATAATGCCAGCGGTTGCAGAGTAGTCAAAGCCGAAAGGTGAGCCAATCGCTAACACCCACTCTCCCACTTTCAAATCATCTGAGTCACCGAGTTTGACGGCTTTTAAGTTTTTGGCATCGACTTTGATTAAGGCAACATCACTGCGTGCATCGCTACCTAATACTTTTGCCTCTAATTCAGTTCTATCACTGAAACGAACGATGATTTCATCAGCATCTTTGATAACATGATGATTAGTCAGTATGTAACCATCAGAAGACAAAACAAAACCAGAACCTAGAGATTCACTTTCTCTCGGCATTGGTGAGCCACCCTGTTCACCAAAAAACTTTTTGAAGAACTCATCCATCCCTGAACCTTCAGGTAACTCCAAACCACGTGGTAGCATTGAAGTGGGAGTTTGCTCTGTTTTGTTATGAGTTCGGATGTTTACAACAGCATCACCATTGTCGGCAACGAGTTCGGTAAATTCTGGTAGTGACCGGGCCTGAACACTAACACTTAGCATTAGCCAAGTCATTAGCATTGCTAACGCCGTCCAATTTTTGTTTACTCTCATTTGAAGTCCTCATTTGGTTTGACATTGATACCGGCATCATGATGACTCATACGGTGCTTAACCCATACAAAGCCAGTAATCAGACCTAATAGACCAGACACAATTTGCAGCAGTTCCCCACCCCCCATTAAACGCACGGTAATTGCGATGGTAAATAGGAGAATAAGCGGCAACATGTACATCATGAAAGCCCCTGTTAACAAGGCTTCTTCAGGAATTGAAACGGTCACCTGTTGACCCACTTTCAACTCTCCCTCGTCCTTAACCGCTATACGAGAAAATTTTTTGCCAACATGCTTGGATAACAAGCCAGTACCACAGCCTTTACGTGCCTGGCATTGACCGCAAGTTGACTGGCGTTCGGCTTCTACCCAGACTTGTTCACCACTTCTACTGGCTACGGTCGCTTTTTGTTCAATCATTCCTGTTCGGCCTGACTGAAGGCGATAGCACTCCCGATCTTTTCAACAGTAACGGCAGGTACCTCACCCACTACGGTGACGAAATGTGCATTCATGATTGTGCCAAAAGCATTAATACCACCCACGTGCGAAGCACCATGCAGGTGATTGTGTTTGGCACGAATTTTCTCAATAAAAACAGACACTGAGCTTAGGCCATCACTGTAAACACGTTGTTCAACATCGGCCCCATTACTGGATCTTAGGCGGTTCTGTAAAGCAACTAAAGCGAATCCGTCAGGCAACCAATTCACCTGCCATGCCAGTTCATGGTGGTGTTCTTCAATGTCGATAGGTTCTTGAGGTTCTGTCTTGTGCCAGACCATGTCATCTTCAGCTAGTAGTGACTCGAACTTATAATCTGGAATAGGTTCGCCTGTGCTAACTGATGAAAAAGAAAATGTTTCCAGCACATCACCATCTTGAGCTATAAGTTCTGACTTTAGAAGAAGGTATGTTTCAACATCAACCCACAAACGATAGCCATAACGGTAATTATCATTGGGCGTAATCAATAACTGGTAGGCATCTTTACCAGCAACGCGTTTTTTTCCACCCATTTCAACTTCATAGTACGGTGCTGCAGAGCTGAAACGTCGAGGTAAGTCACTTGGAAACCCTCCACTCAGTGGACGACGACTAACATTGATTTGTTTACCATCGGGACTGATGCACGTCACCATATCGTTACTACGAATAACTTCTCTGGCAGCACCATTCAGAGAAATCATTCTTTCGAGCTCACCATTGTCATCTGACCGATGGAAAATACGTATTGACTGTAAGTTTCTGCCAGACTGATAGTTAAATACCCCTTCGTAGGTCAATGTTTTTGCCGCGGAAGTCATTTTTTCAAGGATCTGCATTGCTCGCGGATCATCAGCATGCGCCAGAGCAGAAAATGATAAAAATGTGACAACTAACAGGTGGAGCATGACACGCATTAGAGATTACTCCTCACCGTACGACACAACTCTTGCGTATGAGAATAAGCCTGATGCACCGGCATATTCATTGTGATCGACCAAGTAGTCGTTCAACCTGTCTTCGACTTCGGTCTCTCCCACTGTCCACCGATTCGTTTCGGCAACAGTCGTTTGTTGTTGCAACGGTTCAGATTGAGCCATATTAGTGGTAGGCATCACGGTCTGAGGTTGTGACATTAACCCCACTACAGCTAGCGCACCGAGTGATGCAGCCGCTGCCAGGCCAGCTGTTTGTCGCCAAAACCAATCAGGAAGTGCAAACACTTTTGCTGTTTTCGTTTTTTCAGTTGCATTGATATGCAAATCAGGCTCATCTGATAGTGCCTGATGTATTCTGTCTGTTAAATCAACGTGATTATGATCAGTGACATAGCCATGTAGAAGATCACTCGAGAACTGATATCTCATGTAATCCACTTTGGCACTGTCATCTGTTTTCATCAATGCCAACAACTCATCAAGCTCTTGCTCATTAAGTTCGCCATCAACAAACGCTGACAATAGTTCTTGTTGCTTGATTGTCATAGTTCCTCTCCACCCATTACTGCTTTGACCTGTTTATCTATTGCCTCTCTGGCGCGAAAAATACGCGACCGTACGGTCCCAATTGGACAATCCATTGCCTGTGCAATTTCCTCATAGCTCAGACCTTCAAACTCCCGCAGTTTGATTGCCGTTGCCGTATCTTCAGGCAATTCCTGAATCGCATCATGAATTGCTTGTTGTAAGTCATCACTCATCAGACTACTTTCAGGCGTCTCAAATTCCTTCAATTCGGGCGCATCGTAATAAATAGTTGCATCCATAGCGTCAACATCACTAACTGGCGGCCTTCTGGAGGCAGCGGTCAGATAGTTTTTTGATGTATTGATTGCAATACGATATAACCATGTATAAAAGGCACTATCGCCTCTGAAGCCGGGTAAAGCACGGTAAGCTTTAATAAAGGCTTCTTGCGCAACATCCATCGCTTCAACAGGATCATGAACAAACCCTGTAATGACGTGAATGATTCTTTGCTGATACTTCATTATCAGCAAGTCAAACGCCTTTTTATCACCTGCTTGTACGCGCCGTACTAGCTCTTGATCCACATTCATCCTATCATCCGGCTTGAGTCGACACGTTCATTGCTTCAATTAATCCAGCTTGATTGACCATGTCGATTTAACTTTGTTCCACATTCAGTGCAAAATAAACTTTCTTATTGTACCTGTATAGAGACTTATGACCACAACGCATCATTACGATATTTTAATCATTGGCAGTGGCACCGCCGGACTGACCCTTGCTTTACATATGGCAAACGATGTCAAAGTCGCTGTAATATCAAAGGGTCAACTTGAAGAAGGCGCCTCTTTGTATGCTCAGGGTGGCATCTCTGTGGTTCTTGATAAAACCGACTCTATCCAGTCACATATTGATGATACTTTGCGGGCAGGTGCGGGACTATGCAATGAAAAGTCAGTCCGCTTTACCGTCGAGCATGCCCGCGAAAATATTGAGTGGCTTATCAATCAGGGAGTGACATTTACTCGCGATGGCATCACCTCAGAAACTTACCACCTTACACAGGAAGGTGGACACAGTCATCGACGTATTATTCATTCAGCAGATGCCACTGGCAGAGAAGTTGAAACAACTTTGCTCGATAAGGCTAAAGCACATCCTAATATCGAAATGCTGCCTTACCATATCGGCATCGATCTCATCAGTAGTAGTAAACAACTTGGTGAAAAAGAAAACCGTATTCTCGGCTGCTATGTGCTTGATATACAAAAAGATGAAGCCAAAACATTGTTGGCACCCATTACCGTACTGGCCACAGGTGGCGCGGGAAAGGTCTATCTTTACACCAGCAACCCAGATGTATCGACCGGTGATGGCATAGCCATGGGCTGGCGTGCAGGCTGCCGTATAGCCAATATGGAATTTATTCAGTTCCATCCAACATGCCTGTTCCACCCTCAAGCAAAATCATTTTTGATCAGTGAGGCATTACGTGGTGAAGGCGCCAAGTTGGTATTAGCGAATGGTGAACAATTCATGGAGCGATTTCATCCTCAAGCTGAACTCGCGCCAAGGGATGTTGTTGCCAGAGCTATTGATCACGAAATGAAACGCACAGGACATGACTGTGTATATCTTGATATCTCCCATAAACCCGCTTCATTTATCAAAGAACACTTTCCTACTATTTATCAACGTTGTTTAGAATTTGGTATAGATATCACCAAACAACCCATTCCCGTGGTACCAGCGGCACATTACACTTGTGGCGGTATTATGACTGATTTAAATGGCAGGACCGATGTACCCGGTTTGTATGCCATTGGGGAGACAGCCCATACTGGTTTACATGGTGCCAATCGGATGGCCAGTAATTCGTTACTAGAATGTCTGGTATTCGCAAAATCAGCCGCTGAAGATATAAAAAAACAGCTACCACTGGTCACCTCTGCCATCGTGCCTCAATGGGATGCTAGTCAAGTACACCCAGCAAAAGAGGCTGTTGCGATTAGTCATAACTGGGATGAGTTACGACGTTGTATGTGGAACTATGTAGGCATTGTTCGGAAGACCGATCGTTTACTCAGAGCAAAGCAGCGCTTGCAAGTCCTGCAAGCTGAAATTCGTGATTTTTATACTAAACACCATATCAGTGCAGATTTACTGGAGCTGAGAAACCTCGCTGATGTAGCTGAACTCATCATTGAATCAGCTTTGCGTCGAAAAGAAAGCCGAGGCCTTCATTACATTCTGGATTATCCAGAGACCGATAACACGCATTCGGCTACTGAAACGATTATTGCTCCCAAGAATCAGGATGACGAAGCTCAGCTCTGAGTTTTCTCCAATCATTTTTTTCCACGGCATCTATCGGAATCATCAGCGTATGACCTCGTCCATGCCTAGATGGATTTAAATAGATGAATAAAACATAAGGTAATTGAGTGCTCGATTTCAGTGTATAAGGTCCTGACACTGAGCCATCGTTATAGTTTAGAAACCATTGTCTATCCTTGCTCATGCTGATTCCAGTCACAGACGCTTTTCCAGACACTCTCTTGTAGCGGCGTAACCAGATGACAAATCCCACACAAGCAAAACTAATTAACACATCCGTCAGCAGAGGCCCCATGCTTGCTTTGTTAAGCAGCAGTAAACTGATGACAACGACATGCAGCCATGCCATATATCTAAACTCATACTGTGATTGACTGATCTCAACCTTCATCCTTGAATGCCCTTTATTTTCATCCCTGTTTTAGCATCGCTTATACAGTTAGAATAAAGTCTGTTCACAATAAATCGCAATATATCTATGAATTTTCAGACTCTTTCTCAATCCACACCCAGCGTCAATTACTTGTCCGAAGTTAGTCATGATACATCGCCCGTAGCAATGGCCTTGCCCTCGCTCTCTGTCATTCAAGTCTCGGGTGAAGAAGCAGACAGTTTTTTACAGAATCTACTGACGAATGATATCCGCACATTAACGAACAATACTGCTCAGCTAAGTGGTTTTTGCAACCCTAAAGGTCGCTTATTAAGCCTGTTCTACGTTGTTAAGCGTGAAAAAGATTTTCTGCTAATCACAGCCACAGATCTAGCTGATAGCATTGCTCAACGATTGACGATGTTTAAGCTGCGTAGCAAGGTAGATATTTCTGTGAGCGCTGAACTCAATACAATGGGATATATCAGTGAAGCTCCGCTTAAAGATCAGGCGAGTACATTCTGGTCAGCTAGTGAGCATGATGGACAGTTGAGTATATATCTGCCGGGCAATTTGCATCGATATTTAGTTATCACGCCAGTAGATAAAAGTATCATCGAAAACAGTCGTATCGGTTCAGAGAACCTGTGGCAAAGTGCTGATATTACATCAGGCTTACCCAAGGTCAGTCTTTTAACTAAAGAACAATTTACTCCTCAGCAACTCAATTTGGATGTCATCGGTGGTGTCAGTTTCAAAAAAGGCTGTTATCCAGGTCAGGAAGTGGTGGCTCGACTGCACTATCTGGGAAAACCCAGTCGCCGCTTATTTTTAGCTGAAATAACAACATCACATCTTCCTGAGCCCAATACCGAAGTCATTGATGAAGCTGGCGATGTAGCTGGACATGTAGTTCAAGCCGCGATGAACCAGGCTGATAATGGCCTATGTCACCTCAGTATAAAATTATCAGCACAAGCAAAATCACTCTATATTGGTCAGGATAAAATCTCGACACTCACTGCCTTGGTTGATGATCCAGAGTGACTATTCCTCCAGAGCCAGTTTTTTGAGTTTGTAACGCAACGAGCGAAAACTGATACCAAGCTTTTTGGCGGCGGCAGTCTTATTCCACCGGGTTGATTCCAGTGCATCCACGATAAGCTGCCGCTCCTGATCTTCAAGATGCGATTCAAGATCCGTCTCTCCACTTAACTGCGGCAGGTCAACGTTGAACACGGCACTGTCGGCCCCGGTTGTGGCAGGTAGCATTAAATCATCTTTTTGAATGAGATTTCCTTCAGACCAGGTCATTGCTCGCTCTAGGATATTTTCAAGCTCACGGACGTTACCCGGGAAAGCATAGGCGCAAAGTGCTTCAATTGCAGCCGTCTCTATACCTGGTTTGTTCTCACCATTTTTGGTCGCAAGCTGACTCAGAATATGATCAACCAACATGGGTATATCTGCCTGTCGCTGACGTAAGGGAGGGACAGACAGCTCAATGACATTGAGACGATAAAACAAATCCTCCCGGAAATGCCCTTGTTTGACACATTCCGCTAGGTTTTTATGTGTTGCAGATAAAATGCGTACATCAACACTCATTTCTTCGTTGCCACCGACTGGTCGTATGGCTTTTTCCTGAATCGCTCTAAGCAACTTCACCTGCATCATCAGTGGTAAGTCGGCCACTTCATCTAAAAACAAGGTGCCACCATTGGCAGCCTGAAACAGTCCTTGCTTATCTGAGACAGCCCCCGTGAAAGCTCCCTTTTTATGCCCGAAGAATTCACTTTCTACTAATTCAGCTGGAATAGCGCCACAATTTATGGGCACAAAACTTTGCGACGAGCGACTGCCTAGTTCATGAATAAGACGTGCCACCAGTTCTTTGCCAGTTCCTGACTCACCGGTGATATACACCGGAGCCTGACTACGAGCCAATTTACTGATCTTACTTCTTAACGAACGTATGACATCGGTATCACCAAGTAATTTATCTCTGGAACGGCGTTCTTTATTTTCTGTTTTTAAAGGAGATAAATTTAATGCCGAATTGACGAGATCACGTAGCACTTTGAGTTTGAGAGGTTTTGAAACAAAATCAAAAGCACCCGACTTCAGTGCTTCAACAGCCAAGTCAACATTACCGTGGGCGGTAATCACGGCCACTGGACAGTTAGGATAAGATTTCTGAATCAGACGAACAATATCCAAACCATTGCCGTCCGGCAAACGCATATCCGTAAAACACAAATCAAATGACTGTTGTTTTAATGCTTGTGTCGCTTGAGCTACGTTTTCTGCTGTGACGCAATCGATAGACATGCCAGACAATGTCATGGTTAATAACTCAAGAATATCGGGCTCATCATCAATAACTAATGCTTGTCTATTCATTCTTTAATCATTTCCTACCATTCTCCCGGAAGGCTAATACGAAAAAAACCTGTATTAGACGTATCGTGAAGATAGTTCAAACGTGCTCGGTTAGCCTGGCAGAGTTCTCTCGCTAAGTACAATCCCAAGCCTGTTCCTCCCTGACGAGCAGAATGAAATGGCTCGAATAAATGGGCCTGAACAGCCTCGGGAACACCTGGGCCATTATCAATGATATCCAGGAAAACCTGTTTAGCATTCTGTTCCAGTCGGATATGTATATAAGGCTTTTCTTCTCGCTTAGCATGAAACCAGGCATTGTCCATTAAATTCCATACAACCTGATGTAGCTGTTCTGGATCCATTGCAATCTGAAGATTAGCCGCTTTCATATCCAGGGCAATATCATCGTCATCAAGCTGTTTTGTTTCAGTAAATTCGTGAATAAATTTCTCTAGCCAGTCATTAAGCACAAACACAGCGGGTTCAGCTGTTTTTTTACGACTCATCTGCAAGATAGTTTCGATAATATTATTCACACGCTGAGTGTGTTTCAAGATGATGGCGGTCAGTTTCGTCATCATGTGATCTGCCGCATATTGCTCAGCCAATAACTCACCAGCATGGCTGATTGCACCAAGAGGATTACGGATTTCGTGAGCAATGCTCGCCGTTAGTCTTCCCAAAGAAGCCAGTTTTAATTGCTGTGCTTGTTGGGCAAGTGCTGACGTATTTTCAATATAAATAAGTATTTCTCCACTATCGAGCTGAGTAGCGGAGACCTGAATTTCAGGCAAGTCAGCCCGTGCCTGAAACGGAAGAAAAGCATTCGGACTTTGCTGCTGCCACAGCCAGACCTGCTCGCCTAGTTCAGGTACATACTCACGTAAGTTAAATCCGGGCTCAATATCTGCTATGCCAAGCAATTGTCTTGCTGACGTATTCAACATCGTTACGTTGCCATACGTGTCCAGAGCCAGCACGCCAGTGTGCATTTGACTGATAATGTGCTGATTTAATACAGCTAGATTTTCAACATCTCTCGCCCGCTCTTCTGCCAGGACCTGCGAACTTTGTAATTTTTTAGATAACCATTGTGCCAACCATGCTGTGACAAAAAATGTGGCACCTAAGATACCTGCCTGACTATATTTAGTGACACCATCGCCAGCAATTTGTGAATAACTGACTTCGAGCAAAACGGCTAAGGTCGCTAACGCGGCTATAAATGCGGCCAGACGTCCCGGCATTAACGCACCACCCGCCACGACAACGACTAACATCAGTGATCCAAGCCCGGTATGTAATCCACCACTGGCATGAATGATAACGATCAGAGCAATGATATCTATGACAGCTTGAATTCGTATCTGTGTTTGTACATCTCGCCAATGATTCAGTGTTAATACTAATAAAAGAAAGGCACTTAACAGATACGACAGACTCACGACACTGTATAAACGTGGATCTGCTTCTCCCAGAAACTCAGGCGGTAGTCTCAAGTAAAAAACTAAGAAAAGGACCGTAGCGAGAAATAAGCGATAGCTGGCAAAAACGGTCAGCGCACGCCATGTAGCTGGATCTTGATAATACGGTTTATATGAATCCAAAGATGAACTCATTTCGACTCGTTAAAAGCCTCTAAATGTTGTGTGGAACAAAAATAATGATGGTTTTGTTGTATCGCTTCGTGTTCAGAAATATGTAATCCACACTGCTCGCAACGCACCATTTTTTCCATCCGTGCTTGTTCATCTTCTGCTTTAGCTTTGCGTAACAACGTCGTGATGATGATATATAGCAACAAGCCAATGGCAATTAAAATAAGAATTCGCATTTTTCACCTCAAAAAAAAGGGTATCGACATAGGATACCCTTTTTCTTTTATTTTTAGTGACGTTTAGCCACGAGAAGCACGTTTCCGTTCATGTTCCAGTAATAATTTTTTACGAACACGAATGGCTTTAGGTGTGACCTCAAGTAACTCATCATCACCGATAAATTCTAGTGCCTGCTCTAAGCTCATACGAATAGGCGGTACTAGAGTCACCGCTTCATCAGATCCAGATGCACGCATATTGGTTAACTGTTTACCTTTTAATGGGTTAACAACTAAATCATTGTCACGTGAGTGGATGCCAATCACCATACCTTCATAGACTTCATCACCATGTCCGATAAACATGCGACCACGGTCTTGCAAGTTAAATATAGCAAAAGCAACCGCTTTACCCACACCATTTGCAATCAAAACACCATTGATACGTTTACCAAAACTACCGGTTTTCATCGGTGCATAATGATCAAATACACTGTAAATCAAACCTGTACCTTGGGTAGCTGTCAGAAATTCTGTACGGAAACCAATCAGGCCACGAGACGGAATAATAAAGTCTAAACGAATACGACCTTTACCATCGGGTACCATATTTTTCAGGTCAGCGCCCCGCTCACCCATTTTTTCCATGACAGTGCCTTGATGTTCATCTTCGATATCAATAGTGACAGCCTCAAAAGGCTCTTCTTTCACACCATCAACTTCACGGATAATCACTTCCGGACGAGAGACACCCAGTTCAAAACCTTCACGGCGCATATTTTCGATAAGCACAGACAGGTGCAACTCACCACGACCAGATACTTTGAACTTATCAGGATCTGTAGGTACTTGATCCACGCGTAACGCCACGTTATGAATTAATTCACGATCCAGACGCTCTTTGATTTGACGTGTAGTAATAAATTTCCCGTCTTTACCTGCAAACGGAGAATTATTAACCTGGAAGGTCATTGTCACGGTGGGTTCATCTACTGACAGTGGTGGTAATGCTTCAACAGCATTTGGGTCACACAAGGTGTCAGAAATATTTAATGGATCTAGACCGGTAAACGCAATAATATCGCCCGCTTGTGCCTCAGCCACTTCTTCACGTTGCAGACCTAAAAAGCCCATAACTTGCTGTACTCGACCGTTACGTTTTTTACCTTCACGGTCAACGACAGTCACAGGTGTATTCGTTTTCACACGGCCACGTTCGATACGACCAACACCGATAACACCCACATAACTGTTGTAGTCAAGTGATGACACCTGCATGCGGAAAGGACCTTCTGAATCGACATCAGGATGATTAACTTTGTCGACGATAAGCTCAAATAACGGTGTCATATCACCTTCACGAACAGAGTCTTCCATGCCTGCAAAGCCATTTAATCCTGATGCGTAAATGACATCAAAATCAAGCTGTTCATCTGTCGCATCCAAATTAACGAATAGATCAAAAGTTTGATCTAATACCCAATCTGGACGAGCTGATGGTTTATCAATCTTGTTAATAACAACAATAGGTTTGAGTCCTAATGCCAGCGCTTTCTGAGTCACAAAACGGGTTTGTGGCATCGGACCTTCAGCTGAATCTACCAGCAACAATACTGAATCAACCATCGACAGAACACGCTCAACTTCACCACCGAAATCAGCATGGCCTGGTGTATCCACGATGTTGATGTGGTAGTCATTCCAGCGAATCGCTGTATTTTTTGACAGGATGGTAATACCACGTTCACGTTCAAGATCGTTGGAGTCCATCACGCGTTCTGTCAATTCTTCATGCTCACCAAAGGTGCCAGACTGACGAAGGAGTTGGTCAACTAAGGTCGTTTTGCCATGGTCGACGTGGGCAATAATCGCTATATTGCGTAGCTTAGAAATATCTCGTTTATTTGTCATTAGTTTGAATTCTGTAAAAGCATGCCATGCATGCGAAAAAAATATGCCCTTAGGCGCTTATTTGGCTTTTGATAAATGTGGTTGCAGCGTGGTTAACATTAGATTGTGTACACCAAGACCTGCTGCAATGACATTACCTTTATTGAACAAATTATCGGTACCATCAAAGTCGGTGACAATGCCCCCAGCTTCTTCGACCAGAAGTAAGCCTGCCGCCATATCCCAATTCTCCAGCCCCATTTCCCAGTAACCATCAACACGGCCTGCGGCCACATAAGCAAGGTCCAACGCAGCTGAACCCGTACGACGGATATCTGCTACCTGAGGAAACAAGGCTTTAAAACTGTTGAAGTAAGCTTCATGAAAAGCGGGATATTTGAATGGGAAACCTGTTGCAAGTAGTGCACCTGCCAGCTCTCTGCGTTTGGTTACACGGAGTCGACGGTCATTCAGTTTGGCACCTTCACCACGGCTTGCAGTGAACAATTCATCGCGCTGAGGATCATAGATAACAGCATGTTCAACTCGTCCTTTCACTCTGACGGCGATGGATACACAGTAGTGCGGAAAACCATGAAGAAAATTTGTTGTGCCATCCAAGGGGTCAATAATCCAAACGGTTTCATTGTCACCTGAACGACCCGACTCTTCAGCCATAATGGCATGGTCAGGATAGGCTTTTTTGATGACGTTGATGACTTCTTGTTCCGCGAGTCGGTCAACGTCTGACACGTAATCATTACGACCTTTAGTCGTGACTTCAAGATGCTGAACGTGCTGCAGCGAGCGCATGATCAGAGAGCCAGCATTGCGGGCAGCCCTGATTGCTATATTGAGCATTGGATGCATAAACAAATTTTTCCAGAACGATAGGTACTTCAAGAGTGCATTGAAGAACAATGACTCAGATTAAAGCCGATTATTATACCAACTATTTCTTTATGTATCTGTTGTAATATTAAAACGGTCCTTTTTAATAATGTTAATGGACAGCAAAAATATTTCTTGCTAGCGTATGTTTTATGTTGCAAATAAGCAATATAATATCCACGCCAATTTAACTGGTACTTTAAGGAGATAAAAATGAAATCATTAGCAAAACTGAGTGCTGTAATCCTGCCTTTAGCTATGTTGACTGCTTGTGCGAACACAGCTGAAATGGAAGCGCTGAAAGCCTCTGTAGAATCAGCTCAATCAACAGCTGATTCAGCTCTGGTCGCAGCCCGCAATGCTCAAAGCACTGCTGACACAGCGCAACGTACTGCAACTGACGCAGAACTGGCTGCCATGAACGCCCAGAAAGCTGCTGATGAAGCTCAATCAACTGTCGAAGAATGCTGTGCAAAAATCGACCGTATGTTTGAAAAAGCGATGAGCAAATAATCTAAATTTTAGATTGACTCATACAAAAAAGCCGGAACAATTGTTCCGGCTTTTTTTTATCTATAGTATTTATCTTTAGAGCGTGTCACTCGATACTTGCGCAACCCATACAGAAATACCTGCTACTTCACTAATTTTGTCAGCCATCTCAGCGGCTTCTTGTTGTGAATTAAATGGGCCGATTAAGGTTTCCCCGACTGCGCCAGATTTCGCAGGCCAGAACAGATCATTCAATTGCAAAGTATTGATTGCCTGACGTGTTTTTTGTATCGCTTTCTGGCTTAGTCCGGCATGAACAAACCAAACATCTTCTACGATATCGAGTGGCTCTTCTCCTAGACGTTTAACGATACTATCCTGGGCTTCCACTAATCTTTCTGTAAATGCCCAATCATCATCGGCAGGTAATTTATCGTGTGCCTCTAAAATGGCTGCTACCATCGGTGTCATGTTTAAACCTTGGCGTTTATCGATGTCACTGTGTGGTTTATTGACTTCCAAATAGAGTTTGCCATCACGAACACCCGCTTTATCTGGCTGATAAATAATTTCTACAGGCGTATTCACTGATGCGATATTAAATAAGTGCTGGATATCTTCTGGGAAAAGTCGAATACAACCATGGCTCACACGCATACCTACACCAAAAGGCTTATTTGTGCCATGCAATAAATAACCCGGCATCGATAACCGCATCGCATAAGCCCCTAATGGATTATCAGGCCCGGCCGCAACCACTCTTGGCAAAGGATCACCTTTTTCAAGATGCTCTTTTCTGATGGATTCTGGTGGTGTCCATGTTGGATCTTTTCTTTTCTGGGTAATCTTTGCTTTGCCCAATGGCGTGCCCCATCCTTCACGTCCGATACCGATTGGGTGGGTGATCACTTTCTGTGTTTCTCCCGCCTTTGTTTCTGGATAATAGTAAAGGCGTAACTCGGCAATATTGATCACGATGCCTTTTTGGCCAGCTTTAGGAAGAATGAAACGGCTTGGAATAATAACGCGTGTATTCTCACCCGGAAGCCATGGATCAACATCTGGATTGGCTTCGACAATGTCGCTGTACCCTAAATCAAATTGACGTCCAATATCGAGTAAGGTGTCTTTATCTGTGCTATAAACCACCATGTTGTGACCCACAACGGTTGAGCCAGCGGATTTAAGTTCAAAAGTAGTTGCCATAGAAGGTGCCGATATCGCAAGACCTACAGCAAGAGACAACAACCGTTTCAACATCGATGATTCCTGTTTATTAAAGAATAAAGCTGCATATTGTACTTGATTAAATATAATCTTCACATTCGCTAAAAGCGTGCTTTGAATCCGAAAAAGGGCTAAGATCAACCTTTACCTTAAACAGCAAGCTAGCGTACTCTACTTCAATGAAAAAATATTATTTGCCATTAATCATCGGTCTGACCTGTTTATCACTGTCTGGTTGTTCTTTTTTTCAAAAAGAAGAAGTTAAAGCAGATGAAAGCTGGAGTGTAGAAAGAATCTACAGTGAAGCTAAAGCCGCGCTGGATATCGCAGATTACAGTAAAGCCATCACCTACTACGAACAACTGGAAGCGCGTTTTCCTTTTGGTGAATATGCTCAACAAGCATTACTTGAATCTGCTTATGCTCATTACAAATCAGATGATCCTGAAACCGCCATTGCCACCATTGATCGATTCATGCGGGTATACCCACTGAATCCGAACATCGACTACGCGATATACCTTCGTGGCCTGGTTAATTTCCACCGTGACATTGGTTTATTAGAAAAATATATTCCCCGTGATGAATCTCAGCGTGACCCAGGCGCTGCGGAGGATGCATTACGTGACTTCAATACATTGATTCAGCGTTTTCCTACCAGCCGTTATGCAGAAGATGCCGCTCAACGCATCGTCTATTTACGTAACCGTCTCGCACAACATGAAGTGAACGTTGCCAATTATTACATGCGTAGAGGCTCATACTTAGCGGCGCTCAATCGCGGTAAATATGTGATAGAAAACTATGACAGAACACCTGCGATGCCAGAGGCGCTAGTAGTGATGGCAAAAGCCTACAAAGTGTTGGGCATGCTTGAGCTGTCAGAAGACTCGCTTCGTGTTCTTAGAATTAACTATCCCGGCCATCCTGGAATTGCGGAAGTAGCCCAAACCGAAGTGCAGTAGTCAAAAACAAAAAAGCCCGTCGTTGAACATTCAGCGACGGGCTTTTTTTATGCGTACAGCATCAACTAAATCGCGTCTTGATCCTGCTCACCTGTGCGAATTCGAATTGCTTGTTCTAATGGTGTAACAAAGATTTTGCCATCGCCTATACGACCAGTATTGGCGGCTTTAATGACGGCTTCAATCACGCCATCCACTTTATCGTCAGCCACTGCGATTTCTAATTTTACCTTGGGTAAAAAATCCACAACATATTCAGCGCCACGGTAGAACTCAGTATGTCCTTTCTGGCGACCAAAGCCTTTAACTTCGGTAACAGTCATCCCAGTCACACCGATATCAGACAGTGCCTGGCGAACATCATCCAGCTTAAAAGGTTTAATTATCGCTTCAATTTTTTTCATCGTAGTTCCTTACTCTATAGTTGAAGTGACGGTGTAGCCTGACGTGATAGGATATCGGCGATCTCGGCCAAAAGCCCGGCTACTGATACGAATACCTGGAGGCGCCTGCCGCCTTTTATATTCATTACGATCCACCATTTTGATGACTCTTGCAACTACATCCGCGTCATAGCCCCCTTCAACCAAGTCTTCAAAACACTGTTGATCCGCTATATAACGCTGCAGAATCTGATCTAAGACAGCATAGTCAGGCAAGCTATCTTGATCCAACTGTCCTTCTGCCAGTTCAGCTGACGGGGGACGTGTAATAATTCGCTCAGGAATAGCCGGGGACTGTTGATTTCGATGACGGCTTAACTGATATACCAGCGTTTTATATACATCTTTCAATGGCGAGTATCCACCAGCCATATCGCCGTACAATGTCGAGTAACCCACAGCCATTTCGCTTTTATTACCGGTCGATAGCACCATTGAGCCTGTTTTATTGGATAAGGCCATCAAAATAATGCCACGGCAACGTGCCTGTATATTTTCTTCCGTTGTATCGTTCGGCAGTCCTTTAAATTCATCGGCTAATGAGTCAATAAATGCATTGAAGGTGGGTTCTATCGAAATAATGCTGTACTTGACCCCAAGCCCTTCGGCCATTAATTTCGCATCATCCAGACTCATTTGAGAGGTATAACGCGACGGCATCATCACCGCATGCACTTTGTCTGCGCCAATGGCGTCAACAGCCAGTGCCATGGTTAAGGCAGAGTCAATACCGCCTGATAAACCAAGCACGACTCCAGGAAAATGATTTTTCTCGATATAGTCTTTCAGCCCAAGCGTTAGTGCTTTGAATATGGTAGACAACTCCTCTTCAGGCTCGCACAAGGTACCAGATAAGGATAAAGTCCCTGATGCATCCCGCTTGATGCTGACAGGGAATAAACCAAACTCTAATGCTGGCGCCTGAGCAACTTTTGTTCCTGCAGCATTGATTACAAAAGAATAACCATCAAATACCAGTTCGTCCTGACCACCATATTGGTTGACATAGATAACAGGCAGCCCCGTTTCAGAGACACGCTTATTAACTTCAGCTTCACGTAGCGGCCATTTACCAACGTGATAAGGGGAAGCATTTAAGTTGACAATTAACTCAGCACCAGCGGCTTTTGCTCTGGCAGCGGGGTCTTTGAACCAGATATCCTCGCATATGGTAATGCCAATATTGATGCCACGAAAATCAAAGACAACCGCCTCATCACCTTCAACGAAATAACGCTTCTCATCAAACACACCATAATTGGGTAACTGCTGCTTGTGATAAGTACAAACCACCTTGCCATCATCAATTAACGAGGCAGAGTTATATAAACCCGATTCAACATCACCTGCTGGATGACCAACTAACACGGCTATATTATCCAGCTTACTCGCCAATGTGCTTAACGCTTTACGAACCCGCTTCAACAAACCGGGGCGGAGTAATAAATCTTCTGGAGGATATCCGCTCAGTGTCAATTCAGGAAACACCACTAAATCGGCATTATGCTGTTGTTTTGCCTGATTTGCAGACTCAATAATCCTGTTAACATTTCCTGCGACATCACCTACTACGGGATTGATTTGTCCCATCACCAGCGTGAGTGTTTGCATTTATTTTTTATCCATCATTGCCAGCATTATGTCGCCAATTTCAGCAGGCGATCGTGCAATACCACAGCCAGCAGCTTCAAGCGCTTTTAATTTCGCTTCAGCCGTGCCACTGCCGCCACTGATAATGGCGCCAGCATGGCCCATACGTTTGCCAGCAGGCGCAGTCAAACCAGCGATATAGGTCACAACCGGTTTAGAAACATGCGCTTGAATAAACTCGGCGGCATCTTCTTCGGCATGGCCACCAATCTCACCAACCATCACAATACCTTCTGTTTGGGGGTCATTCTCAAACAACTCAAGACATTCGATAAAGTTCATACCATGAATAGGGTCACCACCAATACCGACGCACGTACTTTGCCCCAACCCATTCTGTGTTGTCTGATGAACCGCTTCATAGGTTAGCGTACCTGAACGTGAGACAATGCCAATTTTTCCTGGCTGGTGAATATTACCGGGCATGATGCCAATCTTACATTCACCTGGTGTAATCAAGCCCGGACAATTTGGACCGATCAAATGTGCATCGTAACTATCTAGAGCATGTTTCACGCGTAACATATCCAGAACGGGAATACCTTCAGTGATACAGGCAATCACTTTAATACCGGCATCAGCCGCTTCCAGAATCGCATCGGCAGCAAATGCAGCAGGCACATAAATCATGGTGGCATCTGCACCTGTTTGTTCGACTGCTTCATGTACCGTGTTGAAAACAGGTTTATCTAAATGTGTTTGTCCACCTTTTCCTGGCGTCACACCACCGACAAACTGGGTGCCATAAGCAATGGCCTGCTCGGAGTGAAATGTACCTTGTTTGCCAGTAAAGCCCTGACAAATCACTTTGGTTTCACGATTGATTAAAATACTCATGCCTGCGACTCCTGGGCTGCCGCTACAGCTTGACGTGCAGCATCGGTTAAATCATCGGCAGCATATATACTCATTTCACTGTTTTTCAATAATTCACGACCTCGTTGGGCATTTGTGCCCTCAAGTCTTACAACAACGGGTAATGACAGACCGACTTCTTTCGCTGCCTGAATAATACCTTCGGCAATCAGATCACAACGAACAATACCACCGAAGATATTGACCAAAATCGACTTCACTTTTTTATCAGAAAGAATCAACTTAAATGCTTCAGCGACGCGAGCAGCTGTCGTACCACCACCGACATCTAAGAAGTTAGCAGGCTGCCCACCTTCTTTTTGAATTAAATCCATGGTGGCCATTGCCAGACCGGCGCCGTTGACCATACAAGCCACGTTGCCATCCAAAGAGATATAGTTAAGGCCAAATTCACGAGCGATAACTTCTGCATCATCTTCCTGACTAGGATCAAACATCTCTGCTAACTCGACATGGCGGAATAAGCCGTTATCATCCAGATTAATTTTGGCATCCACAGCAAGTAAATCCCCCTCATCAGTAACAACGAGCGGGTTTACTTCCACCAGACTGGCATCATTTTCTGTAAACAATTGATACAGATTTTGCATCACGGACTGTAGCTGTTTGAAGCTATTGCCCGTCAAGCCAAGAAAAAATGCTGCACGGCGACATTGATATCCCTCTAAGCCAACAACAGGATCCACATATAAATTCAGTATCGCCTCAGGTTGTTGTTCCGCCACGGCTTCGATATCCATACCGCCTTCTGCTGAGACCATGAAAACAATACGTTGTGAACTGCGGTCAACCAGTACGGCCAGATAAATTTCACGACTGATATTGGTCGGTTTTTCTACCAGTACCTGGTGCACGGGCAGGCCTTCAGCTGTAGTTTGATGGGTGACAATATGTGTACCTAACATGCCGGCTGCGGCGGATTCTACGTCATCCAGAGAATTCACCACTTTGACACCACCCGCCTTGCCGCGACCACCGGCATGAACTTGTGCCTTAACGACCCAACGCTCGCCTGCTAGTAACTCAGCGGCTTGTCGAGCTTGAGCGGGTTCAGCAACGGATTGACCTTGAGGTGTAGGCACACCGTATCGATTAAATAATTGTTTGGCCTGAAATTCATGCAGATTCATTGTATGTTCTTGCCTTACTTGGTTGTCTTTTCAACGCCAGCGACAGTTATCTTTTAATAATCTGCGATTTGTTGATAAAAACAAGATCTTAATTCAATGTCGAAAACGTTATATTTTCTCGCAATAGCGCAATAATTACCATCACTACACATGATATAGTTCACGCTGAATGCCATAAACGAGTTTTTACATGTTAACGCTATACCCAGAAATAGAACCTTATCAAACCCATTTACTTGAGAGAGAAACCTTATCTTCTGGAAAAAAACACGAAATTTATGTCGAAGAATGCGGCAATCCTGATGGGATTCCAGTTGTTTTTCTGCATGGTGGCCCTGGCTCAGGGTGTCGTCCACAACATCGTCAATATTTCGATCCTGAAAAATATCGTATTGTGTTGTTTGATCAACGTGGCTGCGGACGTTCTAAGCCCAGCGGTGAGCTTGAAAACAATACCACCGCGCATTTAGTCAGTGATATGGAGTATATCCGCACCCAGCTCGGTATAAATACATGGGTGATTTTTGGCGGTTCCTGGGGAGCGACATTGGCGTTGTGTTATGCAAGAGATCACGCTGACAACGTCATACACATGATATTGCGTGGTACATTTCTGGGGCGCCAGCAAGATATTGATTGGGTTTATGCTGCAGGAGGCGCTTCAAAGCTATTTCCGGAAGCATGGCATCGCTTAACGCATATGCTAGATGACGCGGAACAACAAAGACCACTGAAGGCTTACTATACTCGGCTAACCGATCCTGATGAGTCACTGCAATTATCAGCGGCTGCCATTCTTAACAGTTGGGAGGCAACGATTGTCACCATGCGAGATCATGAGTACGAAGCCGATTTAACTGAAGCGCCCGGCCCATTGGCTCACTCACGTATTCAATTACATTATGCATTGAACCAATGTTTTATCGAAAACCGACCTATCTTGAGCGAAATTGACTCATTACGTCATATTCCTACCCATATTATTCATGGTCGTTATGATATTGTTTGCCCATTACAGCAATCTTGGGAACTACACCAGGCATGGCCTGAAACAAGCTTAACGGTGTTACCTCTTGCGGGACATGCTGCGGGCGAACCTGCAGTGGTCGATGCCTTAGTCAAGGCTACCGATGCGTTCGCGGATGAACTGTAGTGATAGCCTTATTGCAGCGTGTGAAACAGGCTTCGGTTGAAGTCAATAATCAATGTATTGCTGAGATCGATCATGGCCTGTTGGTATTTGTGGGTTTTGAAAAAGACGACTCATCGGCGATGATTGAACGCTTGGTAGAGCGGGTGATCAATTACCGCCTATTTGCAGACGCGGATGACAAAATGAACCTCTCCGTCAAACAGGTTAATGGTGGATTACTTCTTGTGCCACAATTTACTCTGGCAGCAAACACGCAAAAAGGCCTACGTCCCAGCTTTGCTTCTGCTGCATCGCCTGACATAGGATATCAACTGTTTAATGAGTTTGTTGATGCCGCTAATAAGCAGCATCCTAAGGTTTGTACCGGTCAGTTTGGTGCTGACATGCAGGTTAAACTCATTAACGACGGGCCAGTGACTTTCTGGCTTCAGAGCTAAACTACTGTTACAGGATTTTTTTGAATGCGCATTATCAGAAACTTTATTGTCGGGCTGTTATTGGTATTGGTTGGCATTGCCGCCATCATGCTTATCCCATCGCCTCAACCGCCTGCCAGTAAACCATGGGAAGTGACTGTGATGCCTGACAATAATGTCCAAGTATTTGGCATTCATTTAGGTAAAACTGATTATAAAACGGCTCAACAAGCACTCCGTGTGTTTGGCAAAACAGCCATCTTTACAGACCCGGATAATAAAGCCACGGTTGAAGCCTATTTTGATAGTGTGAACTTAGGTGGCTTATCAGCCAAAATGGTGCTGAATCTCGACGTAGATGAAGACAAAATCGCTGATATGTTGGAGCAGGCCTCAGCAGGAAAACTACAACCTAGTGGCGCGCATCAGCATGAATTGGCAGAAGAAGATAAACAGTTTTTATTGTCATCACCTGTTGCAGCGATTACCTATATACCCAGTGTTCGTTTAGATGAAGAAATGATTCAAGAACGCTTTGGTGCTCCTGATAGCATTAATACAGGATTACCAGATGATGAAGGTAACGCAGACATAATTTGGCTTTATCAGAAGCTTAATCTCACGGTTATTTTTAGCAGCAATAATAAGACGCTATTAATTTATCAAACTAAATAAGCGTCTCTTTTTCTGCCAGTTCATAGAAAGCTTCTTCGCTAACAGGCTTACTGAATAAATAGCCTTGTGCACACTGGCAAGTATGCTGTCTGAGATAATTGAGTTGCTCGTTGGTTTCCACACCCTCCGCAACGACTATCAAGCCCAGGCTTTCCGTCATTGCCAGAATTGCATTGACGATGGCGGCATCATCCTTGTCGGTGGTGACATCCCGTATGAAACTGCTGTCAATTTTGAGTACATTCAATGGAAACTGTTTCAAATATGACAAGGAAGAATAGCCCGTACCGAAGTCATCAATAGCTAAGCTAATACCCATTTCACTGAGCTCGGATAATGTTAAGGTTGCCAACTCAGGATCTTCCATTAACATGGTTTCCGTAATTTCCAGCTCTAAATTTTTAGTGGGCATACCTGTCTCCGCAAGAATATAGCGGATACGACTGGCAAGATTACCGCCTTTAAATTGGCGGCCAGATAAGTTAACGGCTAGTTTAAAGTCTTCCGCCAGCTTATGCTTAATATTTAAAAAGCACTGACACGCCTGTTTCAGCACCCACTCACCGACAGATTCAATCATGCCAGTATCTTCAAGAATGGGTATAAAATCAGCAGGCGATACTAATCCCCACTGTGTACTATTCCAGCGCAATAGCACTTCTGCACCGTTCATTTTTCCAGTATCGAGATCAATTTGTGGCTGTAAATGAATGAAGAATTCTTCTTGCTCGACGGCTCGTCTTAAAGCCGTTTCCATAGCAAGTCTTAATGAGGCTTGTGCGTTCATATCGGCAGAATAGAACTGGAAATTATTTCGCCCCGTTTTTTTTGCGTGATACATGGCGGCATCCGCATTTCTGATCAGCATATCAACATCACGACCATCCGCTGGATAGAGGCTCACACCAATACTTGGGCTAATATTGATTTCAACACCATCAATAAAATAAGGTTGTGACATGGCATGAATTATTTTTTCAGCCACTTTCCCTACATATTGTGCAGATCGAATATTCTCCAGAATAACAGTAAATTCATCGCCGCCTAATCTGGCGACCGTATCACCTTCACGAATCGTCTCTTTAATTCGTTTCGCTACCTCTTTTAAAAGACTGTCACCCGCTTTGTGCCCTAAAGAGTCGTTAATATGTTTAAAGTGATCCAGATCGAGAAAGCAAACGGCAAGTCGGCCAGAGTCACGATGTGCTTTGTGGATTGCATGCTCAAGCCGATCATTAAAGACATTTCTATTGGGTAAGCCTGTGAGACTATCTATACTCGCCAGATTGGTTAATCTTTCCTCATTTTGGCGCTGTGTTGTTACATCTTCAAATAACCATATCGATCCATTTTGCGGGGCATCAGCTTCAATCGATTTGCCAGCCATAGCACACCAGAACCTATCTCCATTTTTGCGAACTAATTCCAGCTGAGCTTCATAACTCTCCCCCACTGAAAGATATTGAGACACATGTTCGCCAAATTGTTCGTAGGCGATTTGGCTTGGATAGATAAATCGTGTTTTTTGTCCTTCAATCTCTTCACGACTGTATTGGAATAATTCTTCAAACTTCTGATTAACTCGTATCACTCTTCTGTCACGAATAAAAGCGATCCCCACCATCGCATTTTCTAAAATGGTGTTCAATTCTGATGTCATCTGATGCAATTGCTGATTCGTTTTCTTCCATTTCGTGATATCCGCTATGACACAGACCCAGACAAAGTCATCACTACCACTGATTATCCTGCTAACGGAAATCCATAATGAGAAAGCCGTACCGTCCATGCGAAGACCTTCATACTCACCACTCGACTCATCATCCAGCTCTAAATCATCAATTGATTCAGGTTTATTTGCTTCAGCAAAAAACTGTAATAAGTGCTGATCAAGAAGATCCTCAATAGCACCACCGAACATGCTGGCACCAGCAGGGTTTATATCAATGATATAGCCTTCTTCATTAAGAGATAAAATCGCTTCTGGGACACTATTTAATACAGCTCTGAGTTGCTGCTTTTTATGCTGCATGGTGACTTTAGCTTTGCTGTAATCAGCAATAAGATTCTGGGTCACCTCAGCAAAGTGATTAAAATCTCTAGCCAGCATAGAGACTTCATTTTGAGTGGATGTCACTGATATTCTTGTCTCAAACCGCCCCTCAGAAAGCGACCGGATAGAGTCTTTGATGAGCACTAAAGGCTGGTTGATCCTATTGAATAAAATATACGCAAATATCATGACAGCACTCATGATAAAGACACTTACGACGATAATTTGCCACCATGAGTAATTGGCCGAAGTAACGTCATCACTGATCTCAGCATAATTTTGTAAATTGATATGTTTTATTAACTGATTGAGTTGCGTTGTTAAGCTCGACATCAGCTTGATAGAAATACTTTGCTCTCTGGCTAACGCTGACTGTGTGGCTGTGCTCTCTTCTTCTATCGCTACCAACCCAGTTTCACCACCCATCAATACCCTGAGTGCTTCCACTTGCCTTTCTATTGCTTGTAACGTTTCAGAGACATACATCAACTCAAAAGTCTGACTTGAGAAAGCATCAATATCCTGTTCTATCTGAGCAAAAACACGATTAAACTGTTTCTTTGATTGAGAAAAATCAGATATATCGCCTGTTCGCAGAAACAACTTATAGTTGAGTAAACGAAGCTCATTGATATGACTTTTAAGAGGATGGGCTAAGTTTAGAAGCGAGACGAGGTTATCATTGCGCAGGCGTTTTTCGAGATCATCCATCAAATTTAGCAATGAGGCAGAAACACGCTCATTGCCAGCCTGCTTGGCTTTGATGTCACTGGTTAATTCAAGATGACGTTTTTTTAACTGGAAAAGCTTGCTATCAAGCACTAGATAATCTTGATATGTTGCTGATAAAGACTCTAATAAGCGGTGAGCCTCCTGCTGCTCATCCAAAGCCTCAGATAACAGCTGCGCATTTTCCTGGAACATGAGTTCAATTGCTGTTCTATCAGCAAATTCAGGTAATGCAGACACATCAGAAACACTAAGAAACTGTTGCTGTCGTTGTGCAAACAGTAAAGCAGCTTGACTAAGCTCACGGCTGTTAGCTTCTATCGGCAGTAGATGCTCAATGAAAATAGACTGTGTCTCGGACATCAAATTATTGGCGTAATTAGCCATAATGCCCATAACAATAACAGCCACTAAGGTGATGGCTGCCCACAGTTGGAGCATATGTTTAATACTCCAGTTTTTAAACATTGAATGAATAACCGTATTGATTGAACATTTAGCCTTCCATAGCCTCAATCTTTACTCTCATCGTTATTTTCGGCTTCAGTCTGTTTTTGTTTTTCTTTGGGTGCTGAAGAAGATGACATATCATCGTCATCCATCAGTACACGATTGGCAGCACCATCCATATCATCATATTGACCATTTCTGACTGCCCAGAAAAACACAGCAACACCGATAATACCAAGTAGTAACATACCTGGGAGCAAACCATAGATGACTTCCATCACATACTCCAAACTCTTCATTCATGACGACGAGGCGATGAAAAGAAAAACAAACCTGGCACAGTGAAGTTTAACTGGCTTTGTTCTATTTATTTCTTCACAAGTCTTCCGATTCTGGCAGAGTTTCCGATAACCAACAATGAACTAATCGGCATTGTGATGGCGGCAACTAACGGATTAACCCATGCACACATCGCTAATGGCACCATGATAACGTTATAGCTGATAGAAAGCATTATGTTCTGACGAATGATGCGTAAGGTTGTACTGGCCAGCAATTTTGCTTCCGCCACTTTTATCAACTCCTGATGTGATAAAACGACATCTGCACTCTCAACTGATACATCAGTCCCTGATGCTAATGCAATACCTACATCAGCTTGAATTAATGCAGGGGCATCATTGACACCATCACCGACCATAGCCACGATGTCACCTTGGGCTTGCATTGACTTCACAACGGCAGATTTATCCTGCGGTAATACTTCTGCAAACCGTTGTATATCTGAAAATGACTGGGTTACAGCATTGACCACTTCCAGACGGTCACCACTGAGTACCGTGACCTTGGCACCCATAGACTGTAACAACTGGATCGTCGATAGCGCATCCGGACGTAGCGAATCAGTCAATCCAATAATTCCCTTTATAGCGCCATCTACCGCAACGGAGACACAACTAATCCCTTGTTTCTCGTATTGAGACATTTTTTCGGTCAGAGGCTCAGGGAAGTCGATATCCTGTGAGTTCAACCACTGACGTGTGCCTACCAGTATCAATTTATCGTTTATATAAGCCGTTACTCCCCGCCCGGGTATGGTTGTAAATTTTGTTATCGGAAGAAGTTTCAATGCAGATGAAGCGACTGTTTCACATATTGCTGTTGCGATAGTATGTTCTGAATTCTGTTCTACAGATGCGGCCAACTGAAGCAGTTCAGATTCGGTTAATTCTGCACATGGTTCAACCATGTGAACATTTAACTGACCTGTTGTTAACGTCCCTGTTTTATCAAACACAAAATGATTGACTGAAGACAGACGTTCCAATGTTTCTCCTTGCTTCACCAGCACACCACGTTGTGCCCCCACTCCTGTAGCTACCGCAACAGACATCGGGGTGGCCAAGCCAAATGCACATGGACACGTCACCACTAATACTGACACCGCAGCCAGTAGTGCGACCTCAAAGTCAGACTGGAACCAATAAAGAAAGGTTAAAGAAGCCAGCGTTAAGGTGATCAATACAAACCACGGCACAATTGTGTCGGCCAATGTTTGAATTGGTGCTTTGGACGCTTGGGCCTCATCCATCAGTGCAACGATTTTTGCTAAAGCGGTATTGCGTAATACCTGTTCAACCCGCACCTGGAAGGCACCTTCACCATTGATGCTTCCAGCAACGACCGTATCACCGACCTGCTTAACCACAGGAACAGATTCACCAGTCAACATAGACTCGTCAACCGCACTATCACCGTCAATGATAATTCCATCGACAGGAATACTTTCACCCGGTTTAACCAGTACCGTTTGTCCAATCTGTACTGCGCGTATCGGCACAACTTCAGACGTATCATCAACTAAAACTGTTGCAAACTTCGGCTGTAACTCCAGCATTCGCCTAGTGGCCGAAAGCGCTTTCTTTTTCGAGATAGCTTCGAGGTAACGCCCCACCAGTATCACGAATAAGAAGTTCACCACTGTATCAAAGTAAACATGTCCGGTATCTAGCTTATTAATGGTGGCGTATGTTGAATATAAATAAGTTGTCGTTGCACCGATGGCAATGGGTAGATCCATCGTCAGATAACGCTGTTTCAAACCACTGAGTGCACTACGGATAAAGGGATAGCCTGAATAGAGCAAGGTTGGTGTCGCTATCACAAAACCTATCCAGTGAAACCACTGACGAAACTCGCCGTCGCTTGCTCCACTATATAATGCAATGGAAACCCACATCATATTCATCATTGCAAAACCAGCAAAGGCCATGCGATACAACAAGCCTCTATGGCGCTTTGCCAGCGCTCCTTCAGCTGTTTCTGGATCAAATGGCACAGCAGCGTAGCCTATTTCAGCTAAACGATTCAATGCCGTTGATAGTGGAATGATTGAATTATCCCAGTGCAGTTTCAATCTTCGTGCGGTTAAATTCACTTCAGCATTGAGCACGCCAGGCAAAGCTGAAAGTGCATTTTCAATAAGCCAAACACACGCCGCGCAATGAATACCTTCTACCAATAGATGAATGGTTCTATCATTCTGACTGGTATCCGTAAAATCAGATTGAACTTCATCTAAATCATAGGCTGAGAGATCTCCCAGCATATCAGGTGGTGGCGAGAGTGAATCTGTTTCAGCCGCTTTTGTGTAAAATCTTTGTAAGCCGGCACCGTATATTGTCTCGCAAACGGTTTGACAGGCGTGACAACAAAAGACACGCTCCTCCCCACCTATTTCTGCATTGAATTCGTTCGGGTCTTTAACGGGTAGACCGCAATGATAACAAGATATTGCCAAAACTAATCCTGCGTTTCAGATACTGAATATGAATGTTTAAGGATTAATTTGAATCCGACGTGTTAACACATATTTATCGTCACCACGGTGAGCTTCGATGATAATGTCCCAACTTCCAGGTAAAGCAAAACTGACATCAGTCACAAAACTTCCATGGCCTGATGGATGCATCTCTGCCGAGAAGTCTTGACGCTTATCAGATGGTCTATAAGCAAAGAACTTAACTGAATCCAGCATTAGGCCAGCTGAGTTCTGTCCGGTAATCACTGCTTCATAGGTTTGGACTTGATTGACTCTAGAGGAAGTTGGCATCAATAAAACGCCTGACCAACCAAGGCTTTTTTCTTTTGCAATTTCTTCTTCAGTTTTGGCGTATGCCTGACCTTTTTCATAAAAGTCTTCAATGACAAGGTTTGGCGGAGATTTAAACGCTAAATAGATAAATACAGCGTTAGCGCTCAGAAAAACCACTAAAAATACTAACATCCCCAGTACCCATGGGTTTTTCATTGCTTGGCTATTTTCTTGGGAAATTTGCATTCTCTTCCTCATCTACTCAGGTGCCATGAACATACTTTCATATGAAGTTGATATGGCTGAATTATTGATTACTTCAGCTTTAAATTCTATAGGCATCAGGCCTTTAGTTAGTTTATCATCGGGTACGCGAACCAAGGCTGTTACGGGCACCACTTTACCCGGCTCAACCGTAATTTTATCACTCATTCCATGTAAGGTCGCACCCTCAAGTCCAAGTACATCGTAACGGACCTCTATTGGATTTTTTGTTTTGTTTAACATTTTTAATGTGTATTTATTCTGAATACCACCATCACTCAGACGAACATATAATGGCTGACGATCATGAATTACTTGGAACTCTGTTGGTGATAATGTAAAAAAGCCATAAATCACACCAGATAACGCTGTCAGTAAAATTAAGCTATAAATAATGACGCGTGGACGTTTATACATCGGTAAAACGTTCTTATCGTGATGTAATTCCTTGTATGACGCATAACGAATCAGACCTCGCGGTTGATTAGTTTTATCCATAATGCTGTCACAAGCATCTATACACATACCGCAAGTGATACACCCTTCTTGCTGCCCTTTTCTAATGTCGATCCCTGTCGGACAAACAGCAACACACACTTTACAGTCGATACAACTGCCTTTAGATTCATCTTCAAGCTGACCCTTTTTCAATTTACCTCGGGGTTCACCACGTTCAGCATCATAGGCAGGCAGAATGGTGTCTTGATCGTACATGACACCTTGAAGACGAGCATATGGACACAGCCAAAAGCAAACTTGCTCGCGCATAAAACCGGCAAAAACGTAGGTAAATACACCAAAAACGGCCATCGAAATCCAGACAGGAAGTGGCGCTTGTAGGGTGAAAATATCGGGCCACAATTGATAAGCATCAGTAAACCAGGCAGCAAATGAAATACCTGTTATCAGTGCAATCGCAATCCATAAGGTATGTTTTGTCAGCACCCTAGTCACTTTATCTATAGACCAAGGGGCTTTTTTAAACTTCATGACTTTTTGAGGACTGTCACCCTCCAGCTTCGTCTCTATAAATGTATAGATATCAGTCCAAACAGTCTGGAAGCAGAAGTAACCGCAAAATACACGGCCAGCGATACTGGTCACGGCAGCGAGTAAAATAGCAAAAAACAGTAAGGTTAACGACAACATCCAGATATCTTGTGGATAGATCGTTAACTGAAAGAAATTAAACTGACGTTCAGGAATATCAAACAAAATTGCCTGTTGCCCATTCCAGCGTAAGTATGGTCCCAAGAAAAATATCAGCCAAACAGACATGCCAATCCACTTTCTTAATCTGAAACGCCCTTTAATACGCTTAGCAACAACCTTCTGGTCGCCGGTATTAACGTGCCAATCAGACACTTCTTCGTAGATTTGGGTGACATCATCATTGACGTTTGATTGTGTTTGACTCATATCATCTCCGGAAAAAGATTTAGCTCGTGTATTTTAACACACGCCCAATATTATATTAGTATTTACTGATATTAATTCGTTATAAAAAAGCCGACGTTTGTCGGCTTTTTTTCGTTTAAACGAATGTCGGATAAAAATTATTTATCGTCTAAGTTTTTCATGATTCTGTAACCGATAACACCTATCACAACAATGGTCAGTACAACGGATACGATCGCTCCAATAACAACTGCGTCAATATGCATATCTCTTTTCTCCTGAAAAAGACTATCAAAACTCCCAGTCACTCCACTGGGAGTTTTAATATTAATTATTGACCACCACCTAACTGATGGACATAAACAGCTAATTTCTTAATTTCAGTCACAGATAAACGTTCTGTTTCATCACCTTCGTATTCAGGCTCTTCATCCCATTTCTCTGCTTCAATTTTCACTGCAAGCTTCTCATTCCAAGCAGGCATGATAGCAACACGGGTTAAAGGATCAGATGGGTCGTTAACACCGTGCAAAATGGTGTAACGAATTTCTTCTGGATCACCTGAAAAACGCCAGATTTTGTCGGTTAAGTTTGCTGAACCAAGTTCATGAATACCTTTAGCATCAGCACCATGACAACCAACACAGCCTTTTGCGTTATACAGTTTCCAGCCTGCTTCAGTCGCTTCTCCGTTAGATAAATTCACAACAAACTTAACTAAGCTATCTACTTCTTCAGGTTTTAGAGTCTTTTGATGAGACATCATCATGCCATGACGTCCTGCTGCTAGAGAAGCGACGATAGTGTTGATATCTCCGCCATATAACCAATCATCATCAGCAAGAATTGGATAACCAGAGTTTGGCGCTGGCACACCACCAGTACCATGACAAGCGGCACAATTATCACCGAATAACACTTTACTTGAACCAACTGCATAGTTACGCATTTCAGTGTCAGCAAGAATTTCTTCAGCTGTCATTGAGGCCAGCTTTTCTTCAAACGGTGCTCTGACATCTTGAACCTTAGCTAAATCCTCTTTGTACTCTTTGATTTGAGTCCAGCCCAGCAGTCCTTTGGTACTGTCATTAATCAATGGCAGTGATGGATAAAGGATAAAGTAGACCAACACTAACAAACCGCTTAAATACAGGGCATTTGTCCACCAGCGTGGAGGTGGGTTTTCTAACTCTCTGATGCCATCCCATTCATGCCCTGTGTCAGGCACTTCATTAGGATTCTTTTTATTATCAGCCATCATTATTTCTCCGAATTTGTATCGTCATCGTCCTGCAGCATGGTGCGGTGTGACTCTATTTTATCTTTATTTTTTGGGTTCAGAACCCAAAAATAGAGCACCACCATCAGTACAAAAATAACTACTGTAAACACCAAGCCAAACCAGTCGGTTGCTGTCATTTCGCTCCAATTAGTATGAAAATACTCTTGAAGTTTACTCACGATATGACCTGCCGGGTTCAAAGTTGACCATTGTTCCCAACACTTGTAGATAAGCAACTAACGCCTGCATTTCAGTTTTACCTTCAACTTCAGCAGCAGCATTGTTGATTTGCTCATCCGTGTATGGGACACCCAATACCTTCATTGCACGTAGGCGTTTTTCAATTCCAGGACCATCGATAGTGGCATCTTCAAGCCATGGATAACTAGGCATAACAGACTCAGGCACCACTGAACGCGGATCATGTAAATGTTGGATATGCCATGCATCTGAATACTTACCGCCAACACGAGCTAAATCAGGTCCAGTACGTTTCGATCCCCATTGGAATGGGTGATCATATTTTGACTCAACAGCCAGAGAATAATGGCCATAACGGTCTTTTTCATCACGGAAAGGACGAATCATTTGTGAATGACACAGATAACAGCCTTCCCGTTGATAAATATCACGACCCGCTAATTCAAGTGCAGAATATGGACGAACTCCTTGTAGCTCTTCATAGTCAGGGTGCACTTGATCCTCAAAGGTTGTTTTGAGATAAAACAAAGGCACGATTTCTACGATACCACCCACTGAGACCACAAGTGCTGTTGCTAACACAAGGGCCCAGATATTTTTTTCCAGTTTCTCTTGAAAGGTAACTGGTTTATTAGAATTATGATCAGACATTCCAGTCTCCTTAAATGTTAGCAGCGGTAGCCATTGCAGCCGAAGGCTTAGCAATCGCTCGACGAATAGTCACTGTGACATTGAATAACATGATACAGGCACCTGAAAAGAAGATAAGTCCGCCAACGGCACGCATCGCATAGTAAGGATGCATTTGAGCCACAGACTCAACAAAGGTGTAGGCCAAGTTACCGTAGTCATCATATGCACGCCACATCAGACCTTGCATGATGCCTGATACCCACATGGCTGTGATGTAGACCGCTGTACCAATCGTAGCCATCCAGAAGTGCAGGTTGACCAAACGAATTGAGTACATAGTGGTTCCCCACATGCGTTCTACCATGTGATAAAGCGCACCAATGGACACCATCGCGACCCAACCTAATGCGCCCGAATGAACGTGACCAATAGTCCAGTCAGTGT
>NZ_DBNG01000021.1:59040-59183 GCF_002299105.1 Methylophaga sp. UBA678 | reverse complement strand
TAGTCCAGTCAGTGTAGTGTGACAACGCATTTACTGTTTTTGAAGCCATAACAGGGCCTTCAAATGTTGACATCGCATAGAATGCTAAAGAGACAATTAAGAAACGTAAGATATAGTCAGTACGCAGTTTGTCCCAGGCACCA
>NZ_DBNG01000021.1:9410-58737 GCF_002299105.1 Methylophaga sp. UBA678 | reverse complement strand
GTACGCAGTTTGTCCCAGGCACCACTTAATGTGAACATACCGTTGATTGCACCACCCCATGAAGGAATGATCATCGCCAATGAAATAGCGGCACCTAATGAACCAGTCCAGTCAGGTAAAGCAGTATATTGAAGATGGTGAGCACCTAACCAAACGTAACCGAAAACTAAGGCCCAGAAATGGATAACAGATAAACGGTATGAATAAACAGGACGATTCGCTTGCTTAGGTACAAAGTAATACATGATCCCCAAGAAGCCAGCAGTCAGGAAGAAACCTACCGCATTGTGTCCCCACCACCATTGAATCATCGCATCTTGCACACCAGCAAACAGTGAATAAGATTTAAACAACTCAACAGGGATAGCCAAACTGTTTACAACGTGGAGGTAGGTAATCATGACCATCATCGCAATAAAGAACCAGTTTGCTACATAGATATGCGAAACTTTGCGAATTGAAATCGTCATGATGAAGTTAAATGTGTAGGCCAGCCAGACTACAGCAATCAAAATATCAATTGGCCATTCTAATTCAGCATATTCTTTAGATTGAGTATAACCAAGAGGTAAAGTAATGACAGCGCTGAGAATAACGAGATTCCAGCCCCAGAATGTAAACCAGGCTAATTTATTGCTCCATAACGGTGTACGGCAGGTGCGTTGCACAATATAGAACGCTGTAGCCATTAATGTAGAACCACCAAAAGCAAAAATAACCGCATTAGTATGTAAAGGACGTAAACGACCAAAACTGATATATGGGTTATCAAAATTCAGGACTGGCCAAGCCAGTTCTGAGGCGATATAAACACCGATACCGGTGCCAACGACCAAGTATACGCATGCCATATAGGCAAACCACTTGACCACTTGATAGTTATATTGTTGTTCCGCTTGCATAGCGACCACACCTTCTCTCTTTGGAAAACTCTCTCTCAATTTTGTTGTCAATCACTCAACAAAATTAGGACCCTTTTCTACGTGCCTCAATGAACATTGAAAGCAGTTAGAATTTTACATCAATCAGCTGATTTGCTTCACACCAAAACATTGATCTAGATCAAACGTAGTGTGATAAAGCACATTGTGCTGTGAAATGCCTCACCCGCACGTAACAGGGAATTTTCCTAAGATCAAAATCTCTGGTCAAGTTAATCAGTCTTAATGCCCATAAGCAGACATGCTTTTGTATTAAAAAAACAAATAGTTATGTTCTTTCATCAAAAAAAAAGAAATATCGGTGACGTTAAGATCAGGGGGGATTGCGGCTTATTATTTTATGTGTGACTTCAAGGACTAACAATGAGTATTACAGAACGATCTTCTACCAATAGTAAATTGTAGGTATGACAGGCAGAAGCTCGTGACATAAACTCAGTACCAATACCTTGTTTATTAAAATATTCGGCTACTTGTAATAACGGAAAAGAGAGGCTGGCATCCGAGGTAAATATAATGACTTCCGGAGCCAGCTCTTTTAGGGCAGACAGAGTGTCTGCTGATAAGTTTTTGATATCACTGACGTCTATATTTTCTAATATTTGGTTTGGCGTCAGTACAAACGCTGCGTCGTATGACGTCAATGTCTGTGTGTTTTTATGTCGAACAGTCACTGACTGTTCTGTATATGAGTGGATTTGGTTATATTCGTGAACCGCTTCCTGACTCAGTTTCATCTGTGTTACTGATATCCTGCCGCGTCGTTAACACGGTCACGCAACTCTTTACCAGGTTTGAAATGCGGCACGTATTTCTCATCCAGCTGAACTGATTCACCGCTTTTTGGATTACGTCCGACACGTGGTGGTCGATGATGTAAGGTAAAACTACCAAACCCGCGAATTTCAATTCTATCTCCTTGTGACAAACTATCACTCATCTGCTCTAGGATGAGTTTAACTGCAAGCTCAACGTCACGATAATTCAATAGAGATTGTTTTTCAGATAAAACTTCAATCAAATCTGATTTGGTCATGTCTTTAAAATTCCTGGAATAATGCGCTAAACACCAATATGAAGTATTGGTTTTAATCTTCTGAATCTATTAGAGAAAAACCCCTGAAAATTCAGGGGTTCATCTTTAATATGAAAAACGATTAGCTGTCTTTCTGATCCATTTGTTCTTTCAGCAAATCACCCAGTGTTGTATTGCCTGCAGAAACATTACTGTACTCTTTCACAGCTTCAGATTCTTCTTGATCATCTTTCGCTTTGATAGACAGAGTTAAGGTGCGGTCTTTACGTGACATACCAGTAAATTTCGCTTCGACGTCATCACCTACAGCCAGAATTTTGCTTGCGTCTTCAACACGTTCACGTGCGATATCCGCAGCACGAACATAACCTTCAACGCCTTCAGCTAATTCAATAGTTGCACCACGAGCATCAACAGCAGTCACTTTACCGTTAACAATACTACCACGTGGGTTTTCAGCTAAATAAGCTGAGAACGGATCGTCTTGTAATTGTTTAATACCTAAAGAGATACGCTCACGTTCTGGATCGATTGCTAAAACAACAGCTTCAACATCATCACCTTTCTTGAAGTCACGAATTAATTCTTCGTTGTCTTCTTCCCAAGAGATATCAGACAAGTGAATCAAGCCATCGATACCACCGTCTAAACCGATGAAGATACCGAAATCAGTGATTGACTTGATAGCGCCACTGACTTTGTCACCCTTGTTATGAGTCATTGCAAACTCTTCCCAAGGATTTGTCTGGCATTGTTTGATACCCAGTGAAATACGGCGACGTTCTGCATCAATATCCAGAACCATTACTTCAACTTCATCACCTAATTGAACCAGTTTAGATGGGTGAACGTTTTTGTTAGTCCAGTCCATTTCAGACATGTGAACTAAACCTTCAACGCCATCTTCGATTTCAACGAAGCAACCGTAGTCAGCAATGTTAGTGACTTTACCGTGAATACGTGTGCTGTTTGGATAACGGCGAGCGATATCTTTCCAAGGATCATCACCCATTTGTTTCAGACCCAGAGAAACACGTTCACGTTCTTTATCAAATTTCAGTACTTGAACTTCGATTTCGTCACCGATAGCAACAACTTCAGATGGATGTTTAACACGTTTCCATGCCATATCAGTGATATGTAACAGACCATCGATGCCGCCCAGATCAACGAACGCACCGTAGTCAGTCAGGTTTTTAACAATACCTTTAACTACTTTGCCTTCTTCCAGCGTTTCTAATAACGCTTCGCGTTCTGCACTGTTTTCTTCTTCCATAATCGCACGACGTGAAACAACGATGTTGTTACGTGGACGATCAAGTTTAATCAGTTTGAATTCGAGTTCTTTATTTTCCAGGTGAGTAGTATCACGGATTGGACGAACATCAACCAAAGAACCAGGAAGGAATGCACGGATATTTTCCAGATCCACGGTGAAACCACCTTTGACCTTACCAGAAATGATACCCATAACGGTTTCACCCGCTTCAAACGCGTGTTCCAATTTAGTCCATGCTTCGGCAGCTTTCGCTTTATCACGTGACAATTGTGTCGCACCAAAACCATCTTCCAATGATTCCAGAGATACATCGACTAAGTCACCAACAGAAACCGTTACTTCACCATTTTCGTTCAAAAATTCTGAAACTGGGATAGCGCCTTCTGATTTCAGACCGGCATTGACCATAACAACATCAGGACCGACATTGACTACCGTACCGGTAACAATTTTGCCTGGTTGCATTGGAGTTGAATTTAGACTCTCTTCGAAGAGATCAGCAAAGCTTTCGCTCATTGTTAAATATCCTTGACCCTGTTGAGGAAACAAGATCACCTAATTAATCACTCGCTCATGCGAGATCGTTAAACATCCCATTCGACAAGAATCGAACAGGCACCAAAAATTTAAATTGCACAATAACTGCGCACTTTTTCGTATACTGCAGAAATACCTAATTCGGTAGAATCCAGTATCAAAGCATCCTTAGCAGGTAATAACGGCGCGACTTTGCGTTCACTATCGCGTTTGTCACGCTCCGAGATTTCTGCAATGAGATCGGAAAGGTTACTCTCAATTCCTTTCTCTTTCAACTGCTTATGACGTCTTAACGCCCTTTCTTCTGCACTTGCCGTTAGAAACACTTTAAATTGTGCGTCAGGGAAGACCACAGTACCCATATCACGACCATCTGTGACCAGACCTGGAGCTTGGGCAAAATCACGTTGGCGTTGTAATAAAGCCGCTCTGACAGATGGGATAACGGCCACTTTCGATGCGGCATTGCCCGCTTTTTCTGTTCGAATTTGTTGACTGACTTCTTGCCCTTCTAAAAGTACTTTTAATCCATTTTCATCAAGTTCAAATTGAAGATCTAAGTGTTGCGCTAACTGCACAAGGGCGCCTTCGTCAGAAGCTGGAATCTGGTGTTTTAAACTAGCAAATGCCAATACCCGATATATCGCACCACTATCTAGATAATGCCAACCTAATTCTCTGGCCATCATTTGAGCAATGGTGCCCTTACCAGAACCACTCGGTCCATCAATGGTTAAAATAGGCATATCAGTCATCAATTTCTTCAACCTGCAGGCCGACTTTATTCGCTAACTCGACAAAGCCCGGAAACGATGTAGCCACATTGGCACAATCATTAATCTGAATAGAGCCGCCCGCTTGCAGCCCTGCAATAGCAAACGACATAGCAATACGGTGATCACTATGACTATCTACTTCACCACTACCAATGACACCACCGTTGATAACAATGCCGTCAGCTGTGGGTTGTGCGTCAATACCCAAAATCGTTAGGCCATCAGCCATAACTTGGATACGATCGCTCTCTTTTACTCTTAACTCTTCAGCACCGGTGAGGACGGTCTGCCCCTCAGCACAGGCAGCTGCAATAAATAAAGCAGGAAACTCATCAATGGCTAAAGGTACTTGATCTTCAGGAATTTGAATGCCTTTTAGTGGCGCATATTGAATACGAATATCTGCTACAGGTTCACCACCAGTGACTTTTTCATTACTGAGCGTAATGTTGGCCCCCATCTCACGTAAGATATTGATAACACCGATACGAGTAGGATTAACACCGACATGTTCCAGGGTAATATCTGACTCTGGAGCGATGGCAGCCGCTACCATAAAAAAGGTGGCTGACGAGATATCTGCGGGTACATCTATTTTTGTTGCTTGTAACTTACCACCACCGACAACTGAAACTGTGCTGCCTTGCTTCTCAACCTGATAGCCCATACCTTGCAACATTCTTTCTGTATGGTCACGTGTTGGTGCAGGTTCTGTTACTGAAGTTTTACCTTCAGCATACAAGCCAGCGAGAAGTAAACACGATTTCACCTGCGCACTGGCCATGGGTAAATCATAGTCGATGCCTTTCAAATGACTGGTCTTATGCAAAGTCAAAGGCGGCTTACCTTCAGTGGTATCGATATTGGCTCCCATTAGAGCAAGCGGATCCGTCACACGCTTCATCGGTCTCGATGACAATGATTTGTCTCCCGTCATCGTGACATCAAAGCCTTGGCCTGCCAATAGACCTGAGAGCAAACGCATGGATGTACCACTGTTGCCGAGGTTTAATGCTGTTTCAGGTACTTTGAGGCCGTGCATGCCCACACCATGAATAGTCACATTACCTTTCTCTGGACCGATAATATCAACGCCCATACCACGGAAAGCGGCCAGTGTTGCCAGTGCATCTTCACCTTCTAAAAAACCAGTTACTTCCGTGGTGCCCTCAGCAATGGAACCAAGCATAATCGAGCGATGAGAAATCGACTTATCACCAGGTACTCTTACCTGACCTGTGATCTTACCGCCAGGGTGCACAATATATCGTTTATTAGTTTCACTAGACACGTCAGTTGGTTCCACGTTTATACTTCACTATTATCGACCAAATCAGGATCGGCAAAACGGCTATCTCGCGCTTTCTTTGCCCGTTCGAATACCTCAACCAGATACTCACCGTCATCCTCTTTAATCGCTTGTTCGATTTTATTGATCCCTTGATGAAACTCATCAAGTAAATCCAGAATAGCTTGTTTGTTACCTAAACAAATATCTCGCCACATCACTGCATCGCTTGATGCAATTCGGGAAAAATCACGAAAGCCACCGGCGGCATAACGCAAGACTTCATCACAATCATCACGCTGAGCAAGCATCCCCACCAAATTGAAGGCAAGCACATGAGGTAGATGACTGGTAGCGGCTAACACGGTGTCATGATGCTCAACATTCATTTCAAAGACTTCTGCCCCTGTTAGTTGCCACATCATTTTAATTTTTGCTGTTGCTGCTGAGTCTGTTTCACTGACAGGTGTCAGCACAATACGGTGATTTTCATACAAAGTAGCAAATGCAGCCGCTGGTCCGCTTTTTTCTGTACCAGCAATCGGGTGACCGGGAACGAATTGTTTGAATTTATCGCCCAAAGCCTCTCGCGCTGATGAGACGACTTGTGCTTTGGCACTACCACCATCAGTAATGATGGCTTCAGGTCTGATATGCTCACTCATCTCTGCAAAGACAGATGCCATAGCGCCCATAGGCACGGCAACAAAGACCACATCGGCATCGACAACAGCCTCAGCAATCGAGTCTGCAGCCTTATCTATAATACCTAGAGAGAGCGCCTCTTGTCGGGCTTCATCACTACGTGAATAACCGACAACTTCATTAACGGCCCCTTTTGATTTCAAGGATAAAGCGAGAGAACCACCGATCAGCCCAACGCCTATGACAGCAAGTCGATTAATCATTAACCACGACCCAGAATAGTGGATAACGCATCAAGAAAACGTTGATTTTCTTCGGCTAAGCCAATGCTCACACGCAGGTGCTGTGGTAAGCCATAGTTAGCCACAGGCCGAACGATGACACCTTCGTATAGCAGCTCATCGTAAACTTCAAACGCATTAGTATGAACATTGACTGTAATGAAATTGGCTCGGGAAGGAATGTATTGCAGACCCATTTTTTCAAAGCCAGCAATAAGCTGTTTCATACCCGCTTCATTCACATCACGACTTTGTTGGAGATAAGCTTCATCACCTAGAGCAGCCACTGCCGCTGCTTGAGCTAAATGGCTAACATTAAAAGGCTGTCTGACACGATTGATAAGATCGGCAACTTCGGGGTGTGATAAGGAATAGCCCACGCGTAAACCTGCTAGTCCATATGCTTTAGAAAATGTTCGAGTAATGATAAGGTTATGAAAATCCTGAAGCCAAGGCACTGAATTCTCTTCCATATTCAGATACTCGACATAAGCTTCGTCCAGTACAACCAGCACTTTTTCCGGCACTCTCTCTAGAAATAATTTAATTTTTTCAGGCTCTAACCACGTGCCAGTAGGATTGTTAGGGTTGGCGATAAAAATAATTTTGGTACGCGGACTAATGGCTTTATGAATGGCGTCCAGATCATAACCATAATCTTTCGCTGGCGTTACCACAGCTGTCGCGCCAATAACCTGAGTAACAATAGCGTAGACAGCAAAGGCATGCTCTGAAAATATAATTTCATCACCAGCACCTGCAAAAGCACGCGCAATCAACTCTAAAACATCATTAGAACCATTCCCTAGGGTGATTTGCTCAGGTGCCACTTGATGTTTTTCAGCTAATGCCAGCTTTAATCCGTAACCATTACCATCCGGGTAGCGGGCCATGTCTTTCGCAGCCATCGCTACCGCTGCCACAGCCGCTTTAGGAGGGCCGAGCGGGTTTTCATTTGAGGCTAATTTAATGACATTACGGACACCATATTGACGCTGTAACTCTTCAATCGGTTTGCCCGGAATATAGGGTTGCAGATGCGCTACCCCACTTACTGCAAGATCACAAAAACTCATTTCTGCTCCGTTTTATTTCTGAAGCTATCGAGAATTAACAAAATAGCGCCTATACAAATCGCCGAATCAGCCACATTGAATGCAGGCCAGTGATATGTGCCATAGTAGACATCAAGAAAATCAATAACATAACCATGAATAACACGATCAATCACATTACCTAAAGCCCCACCCAGTATTAAAGCAAGAGAGATAGCTTCCAGTTTTGCATCTGCTTTCAGGCGTTTCAGCCAAAACAACAAAACAATACTAACGACGACAGCTAAGCCAGTGAAAAACCATCGCTGCCAACCGCTCTCGCTGGCTAAAAAGCTGAATGCAGCGCCGTGGTTATAAGCCAATGTAATATTGAAGAAGGGCAAAACAGCAATAGACTGATAAAGCTCCAATGCGCTGTTTGCCCACCACTTGCTGAGTTGATCGAACACAATCACCAAAGCAGAAAGATTCAACCATTTCAGCATAATTTCTAGGCGAACTGTCTTTGTTCACCGTCTCCTTCGATATTATCAATACAACGACTACATAGTTCAGGATGGTCACCATTTTCCCCAACAGAATCCACCTGATGCCAGCAACGTTCACAACGTTTGTGTTCAGACGCTTTAATAGCCACCAAAATCCCAGGCATACTCGTCGAGACTGCTTGCTCGGCTGCTTTATCATCTAAACGGTGAAGACTGACTTTGGATGTAATCAATACAAACTTTAATTCATCCTCTAGCTTGCTCAATAACGCCATAAGACTGTCATCAACGAACAAACTAATTTCAGCCGTTAGACCACCTTTGATGTTACCGGCGTTACGCTGGTTCTCAAGCTCTTTGGCGACGACTTCTCTGACATTGAATACTTGATTCCAAAATGGCAGATCAAACGCTGTTTCCTTATCTAATGGTGCTAATGCATCACTCCAAAGATTAAGTAATACAGACTCATTATGCTCACCAGGCAGATATCCCCATAATTCATCGGCTGTAAAACTTAAAATCGGGGCGATCCAGCGAACCATCGCTTCCAGGATAAGATACATAGCCGTTTGAGATGAGCGTCGACCTAAGCTATCGGTCTGCATGGTGTACTGGCGATCTTTAGTAATATCCAGATACAAACTACCCATCTCATTCGCACAGAAATTATGAAGCTTTTGATAAATCACATGGAACTGATAGCTCTCATAAGCAGCAAGAATGTCTTGTTGTAAATGATATGCACGATCTAATGCCCATCTATCTAATGGTAGTAAATCATTCACGGCCACCATATTTGTTGCGGGGTCAAAATCATCAAGGTTCGATAATAAGTAGCGAGCGGTATTACGAATACGGCGATATGAGTCAGCTGTGCGTTTCAGTATTTCATCTGATACGGTCATTTCACCACTGTAATCAGCTGAAGCGACCCACAGACGAATAATATCCGCACCGAGATTGTTCATCACTTTCTGTGGAGAAACCGTATTCCCCAGTGATTTAGACATTTTTTTACCATTAGCATCGACAGTGAAGCCATGGGTTAATGCCGCTTTGTAAGGCGCTCCACCGGTTGTTGCCACTGAGGTCAACAATGAAGATTGGAACCAACCACGATGTTGATCGCTGCCTTCCAGGTATAAATCAGCAGGACGGTTTAGGTAATCACGGCGAGCTAAAACACATGCATGAGACACACCGGAATCAAACCAGACATCCAAAGTATCACTGACCTTTTCATAGTCAGCAGCTTCCGCCCCCAGTAATGCTTCTGGCTCCAAATCAAACCAGGCATCAATCCCCTCTTGCTCTACTTTTTGAGCAACGGTTTCCATCAACTGTTCAGTATCAGGATGTAATTCCCCTGTTTGCTGATGTACAAATAATGGAATAGGCACACCCCAAGTGCGCTGACGAGAAATACACCAATCCGGGCGACCTTCCACCATATTTTCAATGCGTTTTTGGCCCCAAGCTGGCATCCAATCGGTATTAGCAATCGCTTTCATAGCGGCTTGTCGTAAACCATTCTGGTCCATGCTGACAAACCACTGTGGCGTGGCACGGAAAATAATCGGTGTTTTATGACGCCAGCAATGCGGATAGCTATGCTGAATGTCGATATGTGCCAACAAAGCGCCTTTCTCTTTTAAAAGGGCAATAACTTCTGGATTCGCTTTAAATACAGATTGGCCTGCAAAAATTGGCGTATCAGGTAAAAACACACCATTGCCGCCAACAGGGTTATCAACTTTTAAGTTGTATTTCTGACCAACAACAAAGTCATCCTGACCATGGCCTGGCGCAGTATGCACAGCACCTGTACCTGCATCCGCTGTCACATGATCACCCAGAATAACCGGCACTTGGCGATCATAAAATGGGTGCTGTAATTGCAGACCTTCCAGTTGTTCACCTTTAAAACGTGTAACAACTTCAGCTTCAATTCCATAGCGCTGAAGCGCCGCTTCGTACAAAGACTCAGCCAGTACTAATTGCTCACCTTCGGCTTGCAAAAGTACGTAAGTAAATTCAGGGTTAACAGACACGGCTTGGTTCGCAGGCAGCGTCCAAGGTGTTGTCGTCCAGATAGGTAAGCTGACCCTACCCTGCCCTGACTCCCCGACGGCTTGCTCAAAAGCAGCCTGGTCAATGACCTGAAAGCGTACATCAATTGCTGGCGATGTTTTATCTTCATACTCGACTTCTGCTTCAGCTAACGCCGAACCACAATCCACACACCAGTGAACAGGTTTCACCCCTTTATGCAGGTGACCTTGTTTGATGATTTCACCCAGAGTACGAATAATGTCAGCTTCAAAGCTGTAATCCATAGTGAGATATGGGTTATCCCATTCACCCAAGACGCCTAAACGTTTAAAGTCTTCACGCTGACCATCAACCTGTTTCGCCGCGTAGTCACGGCATGCTTGACGGAATTCTTTTGCGGTGACTTTGACACCGGGTTTACCCACTTTCTTCTCGACATTCAGCTCGATAGGTAAGCCATGACAATCCCAGCCTGGAACATAAGGCGCGTCAAAACCACTCAGCGTTTTGGACTTGATAATAATATCTTTCAGAATCTTGTTTACCGCATGCCCGATATGAATATCACCGTTTGCGTAAGGAGGACCATCATGCAAAATGAACTGTGGTCTACCTTTAGCTTTTTCACGAATTTTTTCGTAAAGGTTCATTGTTTGCCAATGTTCCAGCATTTGTGGTTCACGATTAGGCAAACCAGCTTTCATTGGAAATTTGGTCGCAGGTAAATTTAGCGTTTGTTTGTAGTCAGCCACAAGATTCTCGTAGAGTAGGAAAACTAAAAGCGGAGATTATACGGATTTTTATTGCCGACCTAAATCATTGAAAGCACTTTTATTTACAGTCAGTGCTTATGCAAACAAGATTATTTGCAGTAGAATGCCGCTTTTAACCCATCACAATTGAGCTGACGCTTTATGTCCATATCAGAAAAGGTGATCATCCGCGGGATTACTCTGGACGGAGGAAAGTTTCGTCCAAGTGATTGGGCCGAACGCTTATGCGGAGCAGTTGCCTCGTATGGCCCTGGGCGTCGCATCATCTTTCACCCTAATGTCAGGCTAGCGACTCTTGACGGAATCAAATGTGTCGTCGTGGATGCATCATTGGAAAGTACAGATGAAATGCTGTTCGAGTTTTTGATGGATTTTGCTAAAGACAATAAGCTGCAGATTGATCGCACAACCAATTTTCCACCTGAGCCAAATTAGATTTCCTGTTCGGCATCCGGCCAGTTCTGGATATAATTTTTTAAAAGCTTATTCTCGAACTTCGCTTTTTTCAGCAACTCTTCCACAATATCAGTGATAGATAACATCCCTTCCAGTTTGCCTTTGTATACCACTGGCAAGTGACGAATATTATGCTCCACCATTTTATTCATGACTTCTTCAAGCGTATTATCCGGCTCGCAGGTATAGGGATTTGGGGTCATGGCATCACTCACCAACATCTGACTCCATTGTTCTGGATGAGTGTCCAGTATTTTAAGAATGTCCCGCTCAGATAAAATGCCCACCATCGCACCTGTTGGCTCAGTGATGATTAATGAACCGATTCGGTGCTCCATTAACATCGCCACCGCTTTATTCAAGCTATCTGTTGGCGATAAGCCAATGACAGGTTTACCTTTATTTTTGGTAATCGATCTGACTTTCATGGTCCTGCCCCTCTTCTCTGAAGTGCTCAGGACTATTCTGCTTGAGTCAGTAAGTGTTTGGCAACAAATAAGAAAAAAGGGTGGCACGATAAGTCATGCCACCCGTTGAAAACTACCAGTTGTAGGTCGCTGAAGCTATTACGCGACGGCCATCACCAAAGTAGCAGACTAAGTCATTACACGTTGTTGTGTATTCGCGATCAAATAAGTTACTGACATTCAGCGCCAGTCTGACATCATCGAAGTCATAACGAATACTGGCATCAGTTAATGTGTAACCACCAGTTTCAATATCCACCGTAGATGTGCTCAAACTATCCGTACCTATATACGTACTCTCCCCTACATAACGAACACCAGCGCCCATTCCTAAACCTTTCAATACACCCGTTGTTTGTGTGTAATCCAACCATAAGCTTGCTGTTTGTCGAGGCTGATTTGGAATAAGGCTATCTTTTTCCCAGCTATTGGGGCTCTCAGTAATTCGGGCATCGACATAGCTATATGCGGCTGAGAGTTTTAGTTGTTCTGACAGTTCTAAGCCAGCTTCAATCTCAACCCCTGTCGAATTAACCTCACCTACCTGACGAGACACACCATTAGAATTGAATGCATCATATTCTGTAATCACATAATCATCTTTGGTCAAATCAAATACGGCAAGACTAATAAAACCATCCATATTTCGAGGTTCATACTTCACGCCCACTTCATACTGCTTGGCTTTTTCTGGGTCAAATAACTTGCCATTCACATCTGTGCTTGTTACTAAATTAAATGATTCGCTGTAGCTAACATAAGGTGAAAGACCATTATCAAACTTATAAACCAGACCAACCCGTCCTGAAAAATCTTCCGCAGACTTATCAGCATCAACATCAGTACTATTGGTGAAATTCACATCAACATCATTCTTCACCCAGTCATAACGTCCACCAATCAATAAACGCCAATTTTCATAAGCGAGTTGATCTTGAATATAAATCCCCGTTTGACGTGAATAAATATCCCTATCACGGCTCAGAGATAGACTACCGACTGGCGAGCCATACTCAGGGTTGATATAACTTATTGTTGAAGCAGTTCCAGTGTAATTTTCTTCGTCAGCTTGGGAGTAACGCCAATCCAAACCAATAAGAACATCATGAGAAATCGAACCAGTATTGAAGTGTGACAATAGTTGATTATCGACAGCTAAAGCATGAAGTTCCTCATGTATTCGTGAGGCACTTCTACCGAGCGTACCAGCTACCAAATTAGTACCAGGAAGTGCTGAATTTAATGTTCTGTAATCAAGTTCTACTTCATCGTAACGAAGATTTTGCTTGAAAGACCAGGTGTCATTAAACGCATGTGAAAACTCGTACCCAACTGATCGATAATCACGGTCAAATTTATTAAAATCTTCCTCACCATCAAAAAAGCCGAATTCACGATCAAATACTTCTGCACCTCCAAAATTACGACTAAAGTAATTCAAAACATTGGAAGTAAAATGCGTATTAAAGCTATAGGTTTGCTCATCGTGCTGCTCAACAGCCAATACGGTTAGTTGTGTGTCATCACTGATATTCCAGGTTAATGAAGGTGCCACCATCTTGCGTTTGGCATCGTTATAATCGACTTCAGAATTAGCATCATTTCCGACAAAGGCCAGTCGATAAAGAAGCTTACCTTCATCATCAACCTTGCCACTAAAATCCCCCGCTAACTCAAAAAAGTCATCGCTGCCGGCTGATAGACGTAACTCTCGTAAGGTGTCTTCTGTAGGCCGCTTGCTAACTAAGTTAACCAAACCACCCGGTTGCGCTTGCCCATAAGTGACAGAACTCGGGCCACGAATGACTTCAACCCGCTCCAGTGCGTAGCTATCTGCTCTCGGCAAGCCATAGGTACTCGTTGGTATTAAAAGACCATCACGATATACCTGCGATTTAGCATCAAACCCACGCAAGCTAAACCAGTCGTAACGCGTGTCATAACCAAATGGCACACTCAAGCTTGGCGTATATTGCAAGGCTTGTGCCACGGTTTTCACACCGCGATTAACTAACTGCTTCTGTGTGACCACCGAGATGGACTGTGGGGTATCAATAATGGATGCATTCGTTTTTGTCGCACTAGCGCTCCTCTCCGCATTGTAACTTTCTATCGGGTCATACGCTGAAAATGAAGTTTGCTGTCCAGTGACAGTCACGACGGGTAAATCGGCTGATTTATCATTGCTTTTAGTCAGCCGATAACTGGTTTCTGATTGTTGAACGACGGACAGAGGCGTACCTCGCAATAAGGTTTGCAGTCCTTCATTAATCGGATATTTACCTTTCAGTCCTGAGGTTTTATAAGCTGCCGTGAGCTCAGGTGAAAAGCTGAGTAAAATGCCAGCTTGTCGTCCAAACTGATTCAGAGCCGTGGCCAAATCACCTGCCGAAACATTAAAGCTTATTTTTTTATCACTCTGCGCCGAAGTCTGTTCCGCAGCCAGCACAGGTGTGGTGGATAAAAGGGTCACGCCAGCTGTAGCGAGCAAAGCAGTGGTTAGCGTCATTGCGCTTAATAAAGCGGGTTTATTGAACATGAGAGTCCTCACTTTCCATTAACAAATAGGTGTCTATTTGTTGTGTCACGTGAGAATGAAAAACAGACCAAAAAATTTAAATTTTCTGCTGTGGTTTGAGTGTAATCCAATAGCGTGTTCTATACACCAACTCAAGCTGAAGTGTTGCCGCTAAAGCTTTTAGAACTTGATCTATATTATTTAGAGGGTAAGTACCAGATACCCGACGTTCTGCTATTAAAGGGTCACAGCGTAACCAGCCATGATGATAATTTTGTAACTGAGCCACTATCTCAGCTAGAGGCATGTTATCAGCCACTAGCATATATTGTTGCCAAGCCAGCATGCTTTCCTGTGCGGACATAACGCTTCCCAGCTCAGTGGCATTAAAGCTGATCTGTTGCCCAGCCTTCACTCTTAACAGTGGCAGATGGTTTCCCCGGATAAAATCGACAGCACCTTCATAAACAGCCAACAATGCCGTGTTGTCTCGCTGCCTGACATAAAAACGCGTGCCTACTGGCTTGAGATCAGCCCAGTCCGTTTTCAATAAAAAAGGTCTGGTATCTTTCGCGGTGGTGATCATAATGTCACCGCTGATTAACGTCAGGTGTCGTTGGTTTTCTGAATACGCAATAGAAAAGGCACTATTGGCATTCATGTCCACTTGGGTGCCATCTGAGAGTGTCAACGAACGGGTTTCACCAATTCCAGTCCGGTAATCAGCCAGTAACGGGAGCAAGAGAGTCTCATTCTTAAAATAAACCCAGCTGCCACCACTCATAACCGCTATACCAGCCAAAGAACGTAAGACATGTCGCCGACTTTTATCTGTTTTGAACAGCGTTTTTTCCGTAATAGCGCGTGATAATGGCGTAGGTAAGGTATTAAGTCCATGATTGACTTGTTCAATTCTTGACCAAGCTAATTGATGCTGAGGATCGGCTGCCAACCACGACTGCCATTGCTGATACAAGAGTTTGTCGTCCGTCTGTTCGGATAACGCCAGATACCACTCAATAGCCTCTAATGCGATTTTTTGTTCAAGCTGTATTGCGTCTGACATGGATTATTTGACGGTGATTGCAAAATAACATTGCGCTGCTGCGCGAGTTAAGTATCGCTTAACAGTGGACACTGACACCGCTAATTTTTCAGCTATTTCCTGTTGCTTCATACCATCCAATTGCGCGTAGAGGAAAGCCCGCTTTACATCCAATGGTAAGCCCTGCAAGCGCCGGTTTATATCCACTATGGTTTCGACAATGATGGCACGTTCTTCTTCTGAAGGCTGGAGACTTTCAGGCATATCGGTAATGACTTCCAAATACGCTTTTTCTACTTGTTGACGTCGCCAGTGATTAGCCACACTTCGCTTTGCCAATGTTGTCAAAAAAGCCCTAGGTTCTGTGAGTACGAGTTGCTCTTCACGCGCCAGTAATGTGACAAAGATATCGTGGGAAATGTCTGCTGCAGACTCGGTGGATTCGACTTTGCCGCGTAACCACCGAAACAGCCAAGTATGATGTTGACGATAGAGATTAGATATCGTTTGTTGCTCTGACTCCTGAAGAACGGACATAGCCTGCCTGATGGGTTAGATAAATGAGAATCATTATCATATAATACCGAACCTCAATCAGGCAATAACTATTCAGTCATCAGAGATGTTCGCGTGTGGAGCGGAAATCAATATCCGGCCAGCGTTCCATCGTCAGGTCAAGATTCACCCGCGTTGGTGCAATATAAGTCAGATTCCCGGCACCATCCAATGCCAGGTTTTGCGACGCTTTCTTTTTAAACTCTTCCAGTTTACGGACATCATCACAATAGACCCAGCGGGCGGTGTATACCTGAACCGCTTCATAAGCACATTCCACGTTATATTCACCTTTCAAACGATGAACCACCACGTCAAACTGAAGCACACCCACCGCACCCAGAATGAGATCATTATTATCAAGTGGGCGGAATAACTGTGTTGCCCCTTCCTCACTCAATTGCTGCAAGCCTTTCAATAAGGCTTTATTTTTAAGCGGATCTTTCAATCTGACACGACGAAATAACTCTGGTGCGAAATAAGGAATGCCGGTGAATTGAAGATCTTCGCCCTGAGTGAATGTATCGCCAATCTGAATCGTGCCATGATTGTGCATGCCCAAAATATCACCTGGATAAGCTTCCTCAGCTTGTTCGCGTTCCGCCGCCATAAACGTCACGGCGTTCGCGATAGTGACATCTTTACCAATACGTGTCTGATGCAGTTTCATACCTTTTGTGTATTTACCCGAACATACGCGTAAAAAAGCAATGCGGTCACGATGTTTCGGATCCATATTGGCCTGAATTTTAAATACAAAGCCACTAAAGTTCTCTTCACCAGACTCAACAACGCGTGTTTTTGTCTCACGAGATTGTGGCGGTGGCGCATATTTCACAAAGGAATCCAATAACTCTGTAATACCAAAGTTATTCATCGCTGAGCCAAAAAACACAGGTGACAACTCGCCAGCTAAAAACAGCTCCAAGTCAAATTCATTACTAGCACCACGCACCAGCTCAATCTCCATGCGTAAGTCTTCCGCCAGCCCACCGAATAGCTCATCTAGGCGAGGGTTATCAAGCCCTTCTATGACTTCACCCGCTTCTTTGGCATGCGCTTCGAACAAATGAACATTATCATCTAATAAGTGATAAATCCCCTTGAAGCCTTTACCCATGCCAATAGGCCATGTGATCGGCGCACAGCCTATATTTAGAATCGTTTCGATTTCATCCAACAATTCAACAGGCTCACGACCTTCCCTATCTAATTTGTTAATAAAGGTCAGAATCGGCGTATCACGCAGACGACAGACTTCCATCAACTTAATAGTCCGTTCTTCAACACCTTTGGCACTATCAATTACCATTAAGGCTGAATCCACAGCGGTCAATGTGCGATAAGTATCTTCCGAGAAATCAGCATGGCCCGGTGTATCAAGCAGATTCACAATCTCATCACGCCATGGAAACTGCATCACTGATGAGGTGACAGAAATGCCCCGCTCCTTCTCCATTTCCATCCAGTCAGAAGTGGCATGTTTATCAGTCTTGCGAGATTTAACACTGCCCGCGGATTGGATCATGCCACTGAAATAGAGGAGTTTTTCAGTGATGGTCGTTTTACCGGCATCAGGATGCGAAATAATCGCAAAAGTGCGGCGCTTTGAAGCCGCTTTTTGGACTGGGCTAGACATAATTTAATCACTTTCAAGAGTTTCAGTATCGTCATCGACGACAAACGAACCATTTTCTCGCATCAATGCCTGTTTCTCAAATATAAATTCTTCCACTTTACAGTTGCCCCACAACAAATGATAATAAGAAACATTATCATTATCACCTATAAAAATATCTCTTGAATGAAACATACTAGTTCACAACAACACGCTTCTAAGCAGATTGAAATGTTGTATATCCATAATCAACAGTGGCTGCGAAGTTGGCTGTATAAACAATTGGGTTGCAACCACCTGGCTGCTGACTTACTACACGATACCTTTGAGCGCTTGTTAAAACGGGTAAAAAACGATGTTATTGAAGATAGTGATGCTTATTTAAAAACGGTCGCTCGCCACCTATTGACCGATCATTGGCGTAAAAAGAACATTGAAACTGCCTATCAGCAATGCGTTAGCGAACTTGAGCCAGATTTAGCGCCATCAGCTGAAGAGCAAGTGGAGCATTTAGAGTTATTAATTCAGGTGGATAACCGACTAAGACAACTGAAAACAGATGTTCGTCAAACATTTATCGCCGTTCAGCTGGAAGGCTTAAATTATGCCGACACAGCCAATAGACTCGCTATATCGATCAGCACCGTGAAGCGGCATTTGAAGCAAGCCATGTTGTGTTGTTGTTTTAATTTGTCAGTATAACGATGCGATCACTCCACGAAAGTACAATCCCACTCACCATTGCAGAAGAAGCGGCCGATTGGTGGTTGGAGCTACAAAATTCTGATAATCAGACTTTAACTCAACAACGCATTAGTTCATGGCGACAGCAATCATCGGTTCATGATGAAGCCTGGCAGAAGATTGCTGCTTTTGACATGATGCTTAATGATATTAACGCGCCACAATGTCGTCCAATCAGCCAACACGTTCTCAGTCAGCCATCTCCCGGACCTCGCCGTCAGTTGCTTAAATCTCTATTTGGTCTTGCGGTTATTGGCTCAACCCCATGGTTTATCGGTTCACCTGTCACCCATCAACAAAATAAGACACTCGCCACCAAAGTAGGTGAACACCGTAGCTGGACACTGGCAAATGGTGTTGAAGTCCACCTCAATACTGACACCATCATTGAGATAGACGAAACGAATACATTGATGACTTTCGTACTCAAGCAAGGTGAAGTAGCGATCATCACCCATGCCGAACAACACCCTCAACAACTGCTGAAAGTGACAACAGCTATTGGAGATATCACACCGATAGGCACCCACTTTGTCGTCAGACAACACCCTGAACTGATACAAGTCACACTATTAGAAGGTCAAGTAAACGTGACCGATAAGCACTCTCTGACATCATGGACACTTCAGGAAAACCAGGCAATGACATTGACTGCGTCAGGAGAAATGTCGATGTTCAAGGCCAATACACAAACGCTTGCCTGGCAAACAGGCATGTTAATCGTATCTGATATGCCCTTGAACAGCTTTGTCTCTGAACTCAGTCGATACCATCATGCCTTTATCCGCTATGAACCACAGATTGCTAATTTGAGAGTCTCAGGCTCATACCCAACCGACGATTTAGCAGCAGTTATGAATGCTGTTAGTAGAGCGCTCAACCTAAATTACACAAAACGTTTTGGCATCTGGTTTCATTTATCTGAAAAAAAATGAGCTGATTTTTTCCCTGGTTCGTCCTGAGTAATAACAACAGAACAAACCACGGAATCCATTATGAATCGAACTTATTTATCTTCGACAATACTCAATATTCTCCTGCTATCCAGCACAAGCATTGTCTTTCCCTCCGTCAGCTTTGCAGAAGATACTTCATCAAAGCGCACTAGCGTTATTACTAAGTCACAGCAAATTTCCATACCTGCTGGGTCTTTGGAGACTGCCCTGAACCAACTCGGTCAACAAACAGGTTTACTGATTAGTTTTTCAGCAGATTTAGTCAGGGATCAATCAAGCCCAGGTGCTAAGCAGGCTCGCAGCATTTATCAGGCTTTAGACCAAATACTGGCACACAGTGGGCTCAGATACGTCCAAAATGGTGAGTTAAGTTACACCATCCTTCCTATTCAGAGTGCGGATCAATCGGGCGTAGATTTACCACAACTGAATATTGAAGCATTACCTCATAACCCAGAAATAAAAACCCTCACCTCTATCGAAATGCGCCAATCGATGAGGTCAGATCTGGCGGAGGCACTCAGTATTATTCCATCGGTTCGTGTCGATAACACGGCCAGCTCAAGTCTACAACAAGGTGATATCAAGCCAGCAGAATTATCGATTCGTGGCGCAGCTCCCTATCAAAATAAACTAATGCTTGATGGGGCGAGCATAGACAGTCGGCTGGATCCTGCTCTTGAAGAAAGTGCATCGAACTACACACGGGTTGCCGGACACTCTCAAGGTTTATTTGTTGATCCTTCTTTTCTGGATAATTTAACCGTCATTGATGTGAATGCTTCAGCCAGTGAGGGAGGATTTGTTGGTGGCGTCGTCAAAGCAGAAACCAAAGCATATTTAGGACGAGACGAATTTCAAATCAAACACCGTAAAACCCAAGACAGCTGGACGGAATTTCATGTTGATGAGTCTCAAGAAGGTGAGTTCTTTGAAGATGGGGCAAGACAATTACCAACTGGCTTGCCCGGAGATTATCATCCTAAGTTCCGTAAATCAGAGACAGCTCTGCAAGGCGCGACACGAATAGGTGATATAGGTGTTTTTGCAGGTTATAGTGAAAAAGAATCACATATTTCCCAAAAGCAACTGGTGCAATTAGATTTTGATTACTTTGCTGACACAGGACGTATATTTAAACCTTCCGATGAAAAAACCCTAGATAAAGAATCACGTTACGGCGTGGTTAGATTTGACCTGCTCGAACGTGATTATGATCTCAATGCCTCAGTCGCCTACAGCGATTATTACGAAGACAGTTTTCTGATTAACTACATTGGTTCAGACTTTGAAGGACAACATCAAGGTCTGAATGCGAGTGTTAATTTTGGGAAACAATTCGCTGACACTCGTATGGATCTTAATCTCAATGCAGGTACCAATGCCGATCAACGTGAGTTTGAAAGCAACACCATTGATCAATATAAATACACCAGTATCTATGAAGCGGGGATTTTTGGTGGTTATGGTGATTTAGCCAACCGTCAATATACGATTGGTTCAACACTTAACTTTACCACCTCACTGAATGAGTCCCATGTATGGCGCTATGGTACCGAGCTGAAATGGGCTCGTTACATGCAAGATCGCGGAAATGACTTTACCTTCAATGAATACACCTTAGACTTCACTCAGCCACTCCCTCCTCAAACCTCACCGGGCTCATGGGCGCCTAGCGATCAGTTTCATAGCCGGGAAGTCATTTACCAGGCGGGGAAAATTGCCTTTGATAATATGGATATTTCTGCATTTACTGAATTAAACGGTGACTACCAGCATGTCTTTTGGCGTGCTGGTGTGCGAGTGGAACATGATGATTGGTTAGACAATGTCAATTTAGCACCAAGAATTCAAGCAGGTGTCTATTTAAACAACACGCAAACAGCACGTATTACCGTTGGTGCAAACCGTTACTACGGTAAGTCCTTTTTATCTTATCGCTTACGAGAAGAAGAACGTAGTCGCATGAGCATTCGTGAACGCGATAGTGCAAGTGACAATTGGACCACTATTGATCCAACACAAGAGTGGGAGTTTCGCGACCTCGATACACCTTATGATGATGAATACAGCGTAGGACTCTATGCTGAAGTATTAAGTGGGCAAGCAGGCCTCCAATACGTAGAGCGCCAGGGACGTAAACAAATTCGAACCCATTATGATTCTACTTCCGAAGTCAGTTGGTTTGAAAACTCAGGCAGCAGTAATACACAACAAGTCGATCTGTTCTGGCGTTCTTCACCTTTCCGATTTGCTGGTATGAAATGGTTAGTTAATTCAACCGTGAGTTGGATGGATAAAGACACTGATGCTCGCTATGGTGATAGTGGCGGTTATCTATCTAGTGTCGATGCGAATGAACAGGTCATATTTGAAGGTAATCAAGTCGCTCGCCGAGCATTACCCGCCGGTGACTTCGCCACACCAGTGACAGCTAATCTGGACATTATCATGCAGGCATTTGATGATCGTTTACTGGTTAAAAATAGCTGGGCCTTTACCAACGGTTATAAATATTTAAAAAGTTTAGGTAAAGATGATGATACCGGCCTGGATAGTTATGAAACAGAAAATCAAGGACGAACCACGCGCTGGGATATCAGTGTTGAATACGCGCTACTTTCACGCCCCTCCTCACCTTACATTCGCGCCGATATCATTAACGTCTCAGATAAGCGAAATGTGGTGACGACGGAATCAGGCACTCAATTATTTGGTTTAGGCCGTCAGTTCTGGTTCGAAATTGGGTATCGCTACTGATGTCGACGATGAACTATATAAACAGCCAGCTGCTGGTATTAGTCCTGATGATAATGATGCCAACAACGGCGTTTGCAGAAAATGAAACAATGACGCTGATCGAGCAATACAGGCAAGGTGTCACACACTGGCCCGAAGCCAAACTTGATGATGGGGTTGAGGTACAACCACTCATGCCTTTACCCCAGCAGATTGAGTTTCCACTCGACAATCCCTTTTCTGAGGAAAAGCAACAGCTCGGTAAACATCTTTTTTTCGACAGACGATTATCACAATCACAGCAGATTGCTTGCGCCTCTTGTCATGATCCAGATTTAGCCTGGGCTGATGGCAGAAGAAAAGCGATTGGACATAATCGTATTCAAGGTGACATCAACTCACCCTCTATCGTTGATACTGGCTTGCTGAAGCAATTGTTTTGGGATGGCAGAGTCAACAGTCTGGAAGAACAAACACTGGCAAGTTGGACCAACCCGATTGAGATGGCAGCGAATCCTGAAAATGCAGCAAAACGACTGGCGAAGACCGCATCTTATCCTGCTCTTTTCAAAACCGCTTTTGGTGACGAAAACATCACGCCTGAACGTATCGTTCAGGCTATTGCCACTTTTGTGCGAACAGTTCGCTCATCGCCATCAGACTTTGATCGCTTTATGGATGGTAAGCAAACGGCACTGACCGACCAGCAAATTAGAGGCCTACACTTATTCCGCACAAAAGCGCGTTGTATCCATTGCCACAATGGCCCCTTACTCAGTGATAATCAATTCCATCACTTGGGTACATCATTTGACCAAGTCGGTAATTTCCAGGGCCGCTATAAAATGACGGGAAAGGCAGAAGATGTCGGTGCCTTTAGAACACCTGCATTACGAACAGGCATCGCTTCGCCACCCTATATGCACAATGGCCTTGTTACGGATTTGGATATGCTGCTAGCTATGTACAATATGGGATGGTGGCAAAATGCGAAACTCGATGATAAAACCGATGATATTCCCACCGCTCAATTATCGCCACTAATAAAACCCTTAGATCTGTCAAAACAAGAACTGGCCGATCTGAAAGCCTTTTTACTCGGCTTATCCAGTCATCTACCGCAGCCACTTCTTCCAGAAGAATTACCCTAGAAAGGCCACTCCATTCACTCACTCGATAAAAAACCTTATAACAGAGATGTTGGCCATCAGTAATTTTATGATAACTTCTAGGTTCTTCATAAGGCTGTAACCATGTCACGGAAAAAAATCGCAAGACACAAGGCAATCATTGACGAGCTCACCATCAATCCTTCTATGCGGGTGAGTGAATTAGCAAAAACCCTGAAAGTTACGACAGAAACGATTCGTCGTGATTTAGAAGAGTTAGCCGAACAAAACCTAATTAGTCGTACTTATGGTGGCGCCTTACTGAGACAGGCAGCAGAACCTGTATTAAATGAGCGACATAAAGCCAATCTGGCCGAACGCACCGCCATTGCCAAAAAAGCAGCGCCCATGTTGAAAGGTGCCAAAGTCTTGATGATAGGTTCGGGGGTGACCACCGTCGAAGTCGCCAAGCGCATAGCCTATGAAATGAACAATATTACGGTCATCACCCATGCCTTTGGTGTGGCAACCGTCTTGTCGTTTAACCCGACGATTAATGTGATTATGGCGCCCGGTGTCTATCATGGTGAAGAAGGCGCGACACATGGTTCACAAACCTGTCAGTTTTTATCCGATTACACGGCGGACTGGGCCATTCTGGGTGCTAGCAGCTTGGCACCAACTGGCCCTGCTGATGCGCTTACCGATGCTGCTGATGTTTATAAGCAGATGATTCGCCAAAGTGCCAACAATATGGTGGTGGCTGATCACAGTAAATTCGATCGCATGGCCACGGCGCGTTATGCCAGATGGAATGAGATCGATCATTTAGTCACTGATCGCCAACCCAGTGGCCCCTTAAAGAAAGCCTTAATGGCTGATAAGGTAAACATCATTGAGGCGGCAGTCTGAACCCCACCTCAATGATGAATATGGCTTACACGTGCTTAGATAAAGCATCTAAAAAGAAATCAGCTTCATAACGTGTCAATGTCAGCACAGGACGAAGCTTCAAGGTCGCTCCATACTTGCCTGCTGCACCAATCAATACGCCGGCATATTTTAAGCCATTAATAATTTGTCGGGTCTTGCCTGGATCTGGGATATGTTTATTATCTCTTTCACCAATATCAATCCCCAAAAATAAGCCCTGACCACGTACATCAGCAATGAAAGACGACTGTTTTGCCATAAACTGAAGTTGCTGCTTGAGATAAGCACCCATCTTGCGTGCATTTTCCTGCAGATTGTCCTGTTGAATTGTATTCAGAACCGCCTGACCAGCTGCCGCAGCGACAGGATTACCCCCAAAGGTATTGAAGTACCCCACATCAGCACAAAAGGATTCCAGATAATCTGGTCGTGTTGCAACAGCAGCCATGGGGAAACCATTTCCCATCGGTTTTCCCATTGTCACAATATCAGGCGTCAGTCCATGGAAGTCAAAACCCCAGAAAGTATCGCCCATGCGGGCAAACCCAGGTTGAACTTCATCAGCGATAAAAACGCCGCCAGCGTTGCGGACAACCTCAACAGCTTGTTTCAAAAAGCCACGAGGTTCGGAAAAAATACCATCTGAAGAAAAAATGGTATCTACCAACAGTGCCGCCACTCTGATACCACGCTGTTGTAAGGTTTCAATTGCCTCCGCGACTTTTGCAGCAAAACCGGCAGCTATGTCTCCTTCGTACACAGACGATGATGGTGCCGGAATAGCTACCACATTATCGGGCAAACTCCCTTGCTTAATAATGGAGGGTGAGACGGTTGTCACCAGACTGGTATTACCATGGTAGGCATCTTCCGTCACAATAAAGCCTGTTCCGCCTGAAGCCTGCTCAGCCAAACGCATCGCTAAATCATTGGCTTCACTACCCGAGCAGGTCATCACGACATTAGATACTGACTCTGGTAGCGTCGCTTTCAGTGACTCCAGATAGTCATCCACCACACTGACCAAATAGCGTGTATGTACATTCAATGTCGCAATTTGTTTTGACACCGCAGCAACGACACTTGGGTGACAATGACCAAGACAAGGCACATTATTATAAAAATCCAGATAACGTTTACCATCAGCGGCTTGCATCCAGGCACCTTGTGCAGACACCATTTCAATAGGCTCTTGGTAAAACAAAACCGAAGCAGCACCAAGATTATCAAGACGCCGTGTGACGTTCTCCTTGTGCTGACCCGATTTAGCCTCAAAAGCGTTCATATCGAGAATACGTTTTTCACTTAGCGGTGATGTGTCTTGCTGTTCATTTTCGGCAAGATATCGCTTTGCTAACTCAATAGTGCCTTGCGTGTACTGATCAAACCCGGCTTCTGCTGCTGTTTCTGTTTCAGGGTGAATTGCCACCCAGGCAGTGAGCAATAGTCGACGGAACATCACAAATGTGGATATCATCGCTTCATCTTCTGCAGATAGCGGTGAGATGGATTTATAGCCTCGAACCCAGGCTCGTTCTAATTCCGGCAACAATGGCGACAACTCAAGAAACGAGACGGCTGAAGCAAAGTCATACATAAACCAGCTAAAACCACAATCATCAAAATCGATCACACCAAGATCATGGCCGTCTGCTAATAAATTCGCTAAACGCAGATCTGCATGAACTAAGCCGAAGCGGTCTGCTCCCTCACCATAGGCCTCTAACTGTGACTCGAGTAGCTGACATAATTGCTCAAGTACCACTTTCCCCTGTTCATCCAAGCCAAGCGCTTCTCGCCAATCCCCCCATAAAGGCTCAGGTCCAAAGGCACTCTCAAAATTCCATTTTTTACGTTCAAAGCCATCCGGCAGTGTCCAGTTTTTCGCATGTTGATGAAGTTTTGCTGAGGTGGCACCGAGTAATTCAAAGCCTGCGACTAAAGATTCATCCTCATTTGGCTGCTCTCCAGGAAGAAACTCAAAGGCCACCACGTATCTAGCTGTCCCCTCATCATCAAATTCTGCCACTAAACTTCCATCTGACATTGTTAATGGCTCGGGTGTATTCAAGACTTGCTGTTGACGTAGTGATTGAATCCACATCAGTTCAGACAGGATCTCTTTTTTAGAATGATAATTTGGTCTGTGAACGCGAATAATGAAACGCTGATTTCGTGCCTCATCTTGAATCAGAAATGTGGCGTTTTCAGACACAGTCAGTAAGGAAATGTTGGCCTTTTCTGAGACATCCCACATTGGAAGCAAGCCTTTCACACCGCGTGTTAGGCGTTGAACAAACTGGGAATTATATAAACCCGCCATAAAGATAACCTCTGTAACTGTGTAAATTAGCCACATTTATAACTTCATTTTTACTGACTTGCAATATTTTTGTTGCAAAGTAACAGATTTATGTTAAAAATACAGTCACACCATTATTCACTAACTCTCGGGAGAATCGCGCATGCTCACTTCTATTAAAAATAAATCTGTCATCGTTACAGGCGGCTCAAAAGGCATTGGAAAAGGCATTGCCAGTGTATTTGCGAAACAAGGGGCCAAAGTGATGATTGCCGCTCGTGGAGAAGAGGCGGCTAAGCAGACTGTTGATGAAATCAATACCCACGGTGGTACTGCAGATTACTATTTATGCGACGTATCCAGTTGGGAGCAAGTTCAGGCTTTAGTGAAATACACGGAAGACACGTTTGGTAGTGTCGATATTCTCTGTGCCAATGCCGGTACGTTCCCACAGAAAAAAATCATCGATTTAACGCCTGAAGACTGGGATGACATTATGTCAGCCAATCTTAAGAGTACTTTTCTCTGTGTCAAAGCCTGTATCCCTCAATTTGAGAAACAAGGCAAAGGTCGCGTTGTGGTGACCTCTTCTATCACTGGCCCAATCACAGGCTATCCTGGCTGGTCGCACTACGGAGCAACTAAGGCTGGTCAGTTAGGTTTTATGAAAACAGCCGCGATGGAACTGGCTCGTTATAACACCACCATTAATGCCGTAATGCCCGGTAATATTTACACTGAGGGCTTAGCTGATTTAGGTGAAGAATATCTCAATAGTATGGCGGCTGCGATACCGTTAAAACGCTTGGGTGCCGTCGAAGATATTGCCAATGCGGCTTTATTCTTTGCTGCTGATGAAGCGGCTTATATCACTGGACAGCAGATCGTGGTTGATGGTGGTCAGACATTACCTGAGTGTATGGAAGCCGTCGATGAGATCTAGTCAGCCATAACACTCCCCGTTCACATACAAAAAAGGCACTGTATTAACAGTGCCTTTTTTTATTATCGAAGTTTTGTTTAAGCCACCGAGGAGCGGACAACGTCACCCGCTTCATTTGCACTCGCTATCATTTTAATCGCAATGAATTTCGAGGTCGGTGTAAAGGTTTTATCGCCATAACTTTCCAGTGGGACTAATGGGTTAGTTTCTGGATAGTATGCAGCAGCCTGCCCTTGAGGGATGTCATAACTTAACAAGGTGAAGTTGGATACTTTTCGTTCTTTACCATCTTCCCACACGGTAATCATATCTACTTTCTGCCCGTGTTCCAGGCCAAGGCGTTTGATATCAGCTTCGTTAGCAAAAACGACATCACGCATGCCATACACACCTCGATAACGATCGTTCATGCTGTAAACCGTCGTGTTGTATTGATCATGAGAACGCATGGTTTGCAAAATCAGATCGGGAGACTGCCCGTTCTTGGTAACCTGGTCCTGAAGCAATGTCTTAGGTAAAGGATTCGCAATAAAGTTAGCTTTACCTGTATTGGTGTTCCATTGATACTCTGCTGCTGGGTTACCCAAATAAAAGCCACCAGGATTCTGTATTTTCTTACTGAAATTATCAAAGCCTGGAATAACATCTGCAATCAGATCACGAATGCGGTCATAGTCTTCTACCAACCATTCCCAATCCACCGGTTTATTACCTAGGGTCGCTTTAGCAATGCCAGCAATAATCGAAGCTTCAGAGCGTAATAAAGGTGAAAAAGGTTTTAGCTGACCGTAAGAGATGTGCACCATGCTAAAGGTATCTTCAACGGTTACACCTTGTAATCCAGATTTCTGGAAATCTTTTTCAGTGCGACCCAGACACGGTAAAATCAGTGCCTCTTTACCTGTAACAAGATGACTACGGTTCAGTTTTGTTGAAATCTGCACAGTCAAATCACAGTTACGCATGGCTTTATGTGAACGCTCGGTATCCGGTGTGGCCTGAACAAAGTTACCACCTAGCCCAAAGAAGACTTTCGCTTGACCTTTTTCCATCGCATCAATGGCTTGAACCGTGGTATGACCATGTTCACGAGGCACTTTAAAATCAAAGCGCTGTTCAATGGCATCCAGTAACCATTCTGGTGGCTGCTCATCGATACCCATGGTGCGGTCACCCTGCACATTACTGTGACCACGCACAGGTGATAAACCTGCGCCAGGACGGCCAATATTGCCACGCAATAATTGCAGGTTCACAATTTCCTGAACAGTCGGCACAGAATGAAGATGCTGCGTTACACCCATCGCCCAGCACATAATGACCCGGTCAGCTTTACAATAAATCTTAGCCGCCATTTCGATTTCAGCCAGACTCAAGCCTGATTGTGATTCAATCAAATCCCAAGGCGTATTATCGATTTCGGCAAAATAGTCTTCCATGCCATGCGTCTGCTGCTGAATAAATGCATGGTCTAATACCGCCGGTTTACCTTTTTCTTGTGCTTCGCGATCCCATTGCAATAAGAACTTCGCCATACCGCGAATAGCGGCCATATCTCCACCTAAAGCAGGTCTGAAATAAGCACTATTAGTTGGCTCAGACTCATTAGTGAGCATTTCCATCGGGCTTTGTGGATGCTGAAAACGTTCCAAACCACGTTCTTTAAGTGGATTAAAACACACGACATGTGCACCACGTTTCACTGCTTCACTCAGCGGTTCCAACATACGTGGGTGATTGGTACCTGGATTCTGACCAATGACAAAAATCGCATCCGCTTCAGCAAAGTCTTCAAAGGTAACAGTGCCTTTGCCCACACCCAGTGTTTCAGACATACCAATACCACTGGCTTCGTGGCACATATTGGAACAGTCTGGGAAATTATTGGTACCAAAGGCACGGACAAAAAGCTGGTATAGAAAAGCCGCTTCGTTACTGGCTCGACCAGAGGTATAAAATTCTGCTTGATCGGGTGAGTCAAGCTGGTTTAAGTGTTTGGCAACCGTATCAAAGGCTTCTTGCCATGTGACGGTTTCATAGTGATCGGTGTCAGCGTTATAACGCATCGGATGAGTGATACGCCCCTGTGACTCTAGCCAAAAGTCACTTTCTTTTAACAACTCAGCGTTACTGTGCTTCGCAAAAAATGCCGGGGTGACTTTACGGCCTGTCGCTTCCCAGTTAACCGCTTTGGCACCATTTTCACAAAATTTAATCATGCCCTTTTCAGGCGTTTCTCCCCAGGCACACCCTGGACAATCAAGACCATGATCCTGATTCGTTTTCAGCATCGCACGGATATTGGAAATAGCATTTCTGCTACCCAGCCAGTTACGAGTAACACTGACAAGTGCACCCCAACCAGCAGCTGGACCATTGTAGGGCTTGTAATGACTCACTAGGACATCTCTCCGGACAAGATAATAAAAACAGCTAATAACCAAGCTCTAACACAAGCAAATGCTCGTATGCTAAGTTGCTTGTTGTCATAGCCGAATACGGTAAGTGAGATCAGAACGGCATGTTCTGCGTGATGAAACACGATTGTAATTTAATCCTGTCATCCTTCTGATCATTGCGATCATCATTATTATAGTTGGCTTGGATACCTTGCATCAATACAGACGCCAATTTCAGGAAAAAATTCCCAGCACAACCACTGAGATTCTTCTTTAAAAACAGTGAAATAAATTACCTTAACATTAATTATCTTTATGTTAAGATAAAATTACATTCTGAATCGGATACACCCATGTCGGGAAAAAAATTTGATGAAGTCGACCTCATCATGGCTCAGTGGCAGCAGTTAGGTCTTCATACTGACTTGGATGCCATTAAAATTATCGGTCGTGTTTTACGTCTGGCGAAAACAATCGAACAGCAAGTCGGCGAACTTCACCGCGAATTTGCGCTCAAACCTGGCGAGTTTGATGTTCTTGCTACCTTGAAACGCGAAAATAAACGCTACCTGACACCTTCAGAGCTCTACCAAAGTATGTTGCTCACCTCAGGTGCGATGACAAGTCGTCTTGATAAGCTGGAAGAAAAAGCCCTTATACAGCGCCAACACTGTCAGCAGGACCGAAGAAAAGTACTGGTGAGCCTAACCCCTCATGGCAAGAAACTCATTAATAAAGTGTATCCGGCACACTTTTCATTGCTGGAAACATTATTAGCCTCCGTTTCAGGCAAAGATAAAACCTTATTGGCGAACTTACTTAAAACAACGCTTGCCTCTGTAGACTCACCAACAACTGAACAATCATGAACCAGACAGTATCACCAACAAAGGCACTGATTTTATTATTGGCAGCTCTAACGGCGCTAACGCCTCTTGCTATCGATGCCTATTTGCCTGCCATCCCGCAAATGGCTTCAGATTTAGCCACCAGCATTCATGATACTGAAATATCATTGAGCCTCTATTTGGCAGGTTTTGCCATCGGCCAAATTTTTGGTGGACCGTTTTCTGATCATTTTGGACGCCGAGCAGCGACAGGGAGTGGTTTAAGCATTTTTTGTGTCGGCACACTTGGCATTATTTTCAGTCAGGATATTCACAGCGTTTGGCTGTTTCGGGTTATCCAGGCTATCGGCGGTGGTGTGGCTGTGGTGAATGCTGCCGCTGTTATTCGTGATTTAAGTCATGGCAAAGACAGTGCCCGACACTTGTCCAATATGGCGGTGATCATGATGCTCGCACCGTTATTGGCCCCGCTTATTGGCATGATCATTCTGCATCTCAGTGGTTGGCGGCTTATTTTTGTCTTTTTACTGGTCTATGGCTTGAGCATTGGTACAGCCTTGTTCTTGCGACTTCCTGAAACACGGAAAAAAGCCACCGAACGAACCAGTATGTTCAAACGCTACGCTATGGTACTTAGTCATCGATGTGCACTGGGATTTATCTTTTCTCAGTGTTTTGCCTTAGCGGGTATGTTTGCATTTATCACCGGCTCACCATCAGTTTATATGGGCTACTTTGATATCAGCGAGACCGTTTATCCATTTCTGTTTGGTTTGAATGTGATTGGCATGATGCTGGCGAACCGTCTCAATATTCGTTTATTACACTATTACAGACCACAATTTTTATTAAGTATAGGACAAGCGGCACAAGTTCTGACCAGTCTGATTTTATTATCCTATGTCAGCCTGGCAACAGAACCTAACCTAGTGATTATGGTGATTTTATTAATTTTATTTATCGCTTCAATGGGCTTAATTGTCTCCAATGCAACTTCAAGCACGGTAGAGTTTTTCCCACACAATAGTGCCACCGCGACAGCTTTACTGGGTTCCATTGGTTTTGCAGCCGGTGCATTAAGTGGCTCATTAGTGGGTTTACTCGGTGATGGTACGCCATGGCCTATGGTGATCATTATGTTTGCCTGTGCGCTCATAGGTCCCCTTGTCAGGACCATGCTGCAATACGGTCAGCCAACACCAACACATAACCATTCTTAACCCAGCGTTAACTGACAGCCGTTTATGCTTTTGCCAACGCTAGCTTAGTTATGCAGTAAATTAATCATCTCCGAGGTATACGTGAAGTCAGTTCGTAACAGACAATGCATGCTAATGACACTCTTGAACGCAGTATTGCTGCTCTCAGGCTGTGCATCTATGTCTACCAGTCCTGATTACCAAACAAAGATACAACAAGAGCAAACTCTGCCCGCTTGGTCACAATCCGATGAGGCTGAGTCCGTTATATCACTGAACAGCCTGATTGCTTCAGCGCAACTTAATCAGTTGGTAGAAACAGCCATCCAACATAACCCCACCCTGCAACAAACCTGGTTAACACTGCAAATTCGTCAGACGCAATTGCAGCAAACCGATGCAGCTCGTCAACCACAAATCAGTGCTGCAGCAGGCGCAACGCGCAGCGAGAACGCTGATGATAATTTTACCAGTCGTATCGATATCAGCTGGCAAGCTGATTTATGGGGTAAGTTAAAAGCCAATAGCCAGGCAGCCACTCAGGACGTGAACGAGCAAGCCCTGCTCTATCAAGCGGCTCGTGATAGTTTGAGTGCGGAGGTCATGAAAGCCTGGCTAAACCTCACCGCAACGTCACATGCCATCACCATAGAAAAGCAGCGTTTGAATACCTTGGAACAAAATGAACGCTATATCGTGCAACGTTACAGAAACGGTATTGGCACATTGGAAGATTTAGATAATGCACGTAGCTCCAGTGCCCAATCAAGGGCCAACCTTGCTGCCTTTCAGGAAGATTATCGTCAGCAACAACGAGACTTAAAGACACTATTAGGACAGACCAACACTGCCGATATTGAGGCGCCAGCCAGCTATCCAGAAGTCAAACTGGCCTGGGCTGATTTACCCGAACAAACTTTAGCACGTCGCCCCGACTTACAGGCGGCCTACATCGCTATTAAAGCAGACCAGCTACGCACTGAAGTGGCCTATAAAGAACTTTTACCAAGCCTGGACATTGGTGCCGCTCTTGAAGATGCGGCCTCTTCTCCTCATCAGGCATTAATGGGGTCACCACTCTGGTCATTACTCGCTCAGCTGACAGCGCCTATTTACCAAGGTGGGCAATTACGTGCAGCAGCTAAGGAAGCCGAATTAAATGAGGCCTATAGCTATCAGCGTTATCGTGAAACCTTATTAACAGCCGTTAATGAAGTCGAGCAATATCTTAGTCTGGAGCAAAACCTGTTAACCCGCCAGCAGCACATTGCGGATGCATTAAAAAGTGCACAAAACAGCTTAGAGCAGTATCAGACAAGTTATCGAACGGGGTTGGTCGATATTCTGGATTTACTGACGGTACAGCAACAAACTTACAACCTGGAAGCCACTCTGGATAACCTTATTTATCAACGCCTGATTAACCGGATTAATCTTGGCTTAGCACTCGGCCTGAGAACCACACCATGAAGCGTCATTTCCCCAAAATCATTCTGTTCATTCTTGCTTGTGGCATCCTTTTTGTCACAGTTTTAGTGGTCAAACATCTATCAGCAGCACAGGCCAATAGGCCAATGCCCGTGCAAAAAGAACCAGTGCCCAGCCCCGATGTATCCGTGATGATGGCGACACCAGGCAGTTATACATCAGCAGTCCGTGCTTTTGGTGCCGCCAGCCCGCACTTCAATATCACGCTTACAGCGCAGGTAAGCGGTCAGATTGATGACATATCCCAACAATTTGAAAGTGGTCGACGTTTAAAAAAAGGAACCTTGTTGGCCCAGCTTGAAAATAGTGATTATCAGGCCGCTGTGGAAAGTGCGCGGCAAGCCTTAAGCTCTGCCCAAGTCAGTTTATTAGAAGAACAACGCCAAGGTCTGCAAGCCTTGAGTGAGTGGCAATCTTCAGGACTTGAAGGAGAACCAGACTCAGACTTGGTGCTACGTAAGCCACAACTGGCTGCCGCCAAAGCGGCGGTGAAAGAAGCCGAGGCCAATCTCAAGGCGGCTGAAAAGGATCTGGCTCAAACAACCATTAAAGCGCCCTTTGACGCACTGATTATTGAACGTTTAGTGTCCCCTGGCAGTTATGTTCAGACCGGCACTGAAGTCGCGACCTTGTATAGTACCGATCACGTGGAAATCTCTGTGGCTTTATCTGCTCAAGAATGGAGCAATCTCCCCAGTTTGTCTGTGCTGAATAGTGGCAAATGGCCGGTCACGGTGACGAGTGTTGAGAATTCGCATTCCTGGCAAGGTTATGTACTTAGAGCGGAACAAAGTCTTAATCAGGAAACTCGTCAACGCAGTTTGATCATTGCCGTCGATAAACCTTTAGATATTGAACCTGCCTTGTTTCCCGGCACGTTTGTAGAGGCCCACATTGAAGGTCGTGATATAGCAGGCGTATGGAAACTGCCAACCAGCGCCTTAAGTCAACGCGGTGAAGTCTGGTATGTATCAACTGATAACACCCTGAAAAAATTCAGTACCAGCCCGCTCTTTTCAAGCCGCGGTTCTATCTATATCGCGCCTCCTGAGTCACTAACAAATGCCACGGTTCCTGTACTTGTCAGCCCTTTAAATAGTTATCTTGAAGGCATGGCCGTGACAGCTGTTGAGGTGTCACAGTCATGATAAAAAAATCCTATTCAAGCAGCATCATCGCTTGGTTTACGGCCAATCCTGTGGCCGCGAATTTATTAATGATTCTGGTCATTATGCTGGGTGTGCTTGAATCTGGTCAGTTGCGAAAAGAAGCCTTTCCAAGCATGGATCCCCGCTCACTGACCATTTCAGTCTCGTACGACAGTGGTTCAGCCAAACAGTCTGAAGAAGGTTTGGCCATCAAAATAGAAGAGCAACTGGAAGATGTTATTGGTATTAAACGCATTACCAGTACATCAACAGGCACCGGCGTAACAGTCACCGTTGAAAAGCAGAGTGAGTATGATTTAGACACACTTCTTCGTGATGTCAAAACGAAAGTGGATGCCATATCGACTTTCCCCGCCGATGCCAAAAACCCGGTTATTGAGAAAGCCCAACGGGAAGAGCATTCACTGTGGCTGCAACTCTACGGTGATACCGACAGGCATAGCCTGCAACAACTTGCCTATAACTTAAAAACGGATCTGATAGCTAACCCTAATATTAGTTCTGTCAACATTTCCGGTTGGCTGGATCCGATGATGGCCATCGAAGTAGATGATGGCAAACTACAATCCTATGGGCTGACTCTATCGGATGTTGAACAAGCGATAAATGCAGGTTCTTCCAATACGATGACCGCTGTTCTGCGTAATAAAGCGGTTTATCTACAGCTAAAAGCATCTGAACAGGCTTATTTGAAAGAAGATTTTGCCGATATCCCTCTATTAACACTCGCCAATGGTAATCAGTTGCTGCTGGGTGAAGTCGCCAAAATTAATGACACCTATGATGACACCACCTCGGTCTTAGCTCGCTTTCAGGGTCGAGACAGCATTGCTTTACAGGTCATAACCACCGGCCTGGATGACATCACTAACACGGTGGAGGCGGCTGAAAAAGTCGCTAAATCATGGCAGGAAGAAGGCAAGCTACCCGATAACGTGAAGCTTGAAGCTTGGTATGACCGGAGCGAATCCATACAACAGCGCTTGGAATTATTAGTTAAAAATGCGTTTACCGGCATCGTGATGGTGTTTATCTTGCTGGCATTATTCCTGAATTTGACCGTTGCTTTCTGGGTGGCCATGGGCTTGCCCTTTATTTTCTTTGGCACCCTTTACTTTATGGGGGATGCGTTTATGGGACTGTCCCTCAACGAGTTCACCACGTTTGGCTTTCTATTAGCCTTAGGCATCGTGGTCGATGATGCGGTTGTAGTGGGTGAATCCGTTTACGATGTCAGGTCCAAGGAAGGCGACACCATAGAAAATACGATAAAAGGCACTATGATTGTTGCTGTCCCCACATTATTTGGTGTGTTCACTACAGTTGCTGCGTTTTACGCCCTCTCACAATTAGAAGGCGGTTTAGGCAGACTCTACGCTCAGTTTGCAGCCGTAGTGACTATCTGCCTGATTTTATCGATTATCGAATCCAAATTAATTTTGCCTGCTCACCTGGCTCATCTGAACACACGCCGACAAGTAAGCAAACATGGCTTACTCAAAATCTGGCATAAGATTCAACATACCATGGACAGTGGTTTGCAGTGGTTTAATCAGACCTGCTATCGCCCCACCATCAATTATGCACTTGAACAACGCTATGCGGTGGCGGTGTTATTTATCGCCTTATTTATCTTTGTTATGTCGATGCCCATGACAGGCATGGTGAGAATGAGCTTTTTCCCATCCATCCCAGGCGATACCGTTCGTGCTCAGCTGACCATGCAGAATGATGCGAGCTATGGTCTGACGCATAACGATCTGGCCTTGATGGAACAACTCGCCTACCAGGCCGACAAAGAACTTGGCGGGAATGGTGATATCGCTAATCTGCAGATTTTGTCTTCCAGCGACCAGGCCGGCACTGTCACTGTTGAACTCAAACCCAGTGCGCCTTATGACATTACGACGTTCAGCCGTCATTGGCAGCAACTCGTTGGGACACCTGAAGGCGCCAAAACAGTCAGTGTAAGAACCCGACATGGTCCTGTTGATGATCTGAGAATTGAGTTACGGGCGAATGATGATCAGATTCTGGAAATGGCCGGGAACGAGATTAAACGTACGATGGAAAGCATTCCTGCGATCAGTGGTATAGATGATAATCTCGAACCAGGCCAACCACAGCTACATTTGTCGTTAAATCAACAAGGGCGTGCATTAGGCATGACGACAAACGATCTGGCGATTCAAATTTTACAAGGCTTCAGTGGGCAAGTGGTACAGCGCTATCAGCGTAATAGCGACGAGATAGAAGTCAAAGTGCGCTATCCCGAAGATGAGCGTCAGAATGCCGCCGATGTATTAAACTCGCGTGTTAGAACGCCCAATGGTGATGTGGTGCCTTTATCCAGTGTCGCTAATGTCAGCTATGGCTTTACACGGGATTCCATCACTCGTATTGATAAAAAACGAGCCGTTTATATTTCGGCAGATGTGAATAAAGACAGCTTATCCACCACTGAACTCGTCGCTCAACTACAAAGTAATATGGTGCCTGATCTGGTCAGAAAATATCCTGGATTAGATATCCATTTTGCCGGAGAGGCTGAAGAGCAGGCTGAGACAGAATCATCGATGGTCCATGTATCATTGATTGCCTTATTAGTTATTTATATGTTGCTAGCAATTCCGCTTCGCTCTTATCTCCAGCCTATGTTGATTATGACCGCGATTCCTTTTGGTATTGTGGGTGCCATTCTAGGACACTGGATGAACGATCTGACCTTGGGCATTTTATCGCTCAACGGCATCATTGCCTTAAGTGGCGTAGTGGTGAATGATAGTTTGTTATTGGTCTCCCGCTTTAACGATATTCGCCACGATTATGATGATATTAAACAAGCCATCAGTATTGCTTGTAGGAGTCGCTTGCGAGCCGTGTTATTAACCTCGGTCACGACTTTTGCCGGATTAATGCCCTTGCTCAGTGAAACATCTCGCCAGGCACAATTTCTAATTCCTGCAGCCGTTTCTTTAGGCTACGGCATTATGTTTGCCACCGTCATCACATTGATTTTGATACCCAGTTTATTACTGATTCAACATGACGTTATACACGTATTTAAGCGAAAAGCTGTCACAAAAGCAGCCGGAGTAAACTAGCCATGTTGCACGTGTTATTAGTCGAAGATGATCTGGATCTGGCAGAAACAGTGATTGATTATCTCAGCCTTGAAAATATTGAATGTGATCATGCCAGCAATGGCCTTGCCGGCTTAGAATTTAGTCAACAACATCAATACGATGTGCTGTTACTGGATTTAAACCTACCCAGAATGGATGGATTGTCGGTCTGTGAAAAGTTACGTGAACAAGGCTATGACGTGCCGATTCTGATGCTAACCGCCCGTGATCAGCTCAGTGACAAAATCACAGGGTTTAATGCCGGTACTGACGATTATCTGGTCAAACCATTTGAACTGGATGAACTGATTGTGCGCATTCAAGCCTTATCACGACGTCGTAGTGGCCAAGTACAACGCTTACAGTGTGATGATCTCATCATGGACCTTCAGACAAAAACGGTGACACGTAGTGGACAGAGTTTAAAACTGTCGCCCACTAGCTGGCAGTTATTGGAAGCATTGATGCGCGCTTATCCCGATGTAGTGGCTAAACAAAAGTTGGAAGCGGCTGTCTGGGGCGATACACCACCAGATAGTGATAGCCTGAAAGTGCATATGTTTCACTTAAGAAAAGCTGTTGATGCACCGTTTGAAAAAAATTTAATTCACACCATCCCCGGTCACGGATTTGCCTTAAGAAATGAAACTTAAACTGAGTCTTAAATTTTACATTGCATTAGCCTTCCTCGTTCTGGGGATAACGATAGTGGCAGGATATTCTATGCTCAGTATCCAGTTCTTTTTCAGAGGCATGGATAATATTATTTCAGCCAATATGGAAAATGCTGCAGAAGAGTATGTACGTGCTCAACAGAATAGTCACCAGGCGCCTTATGCTGATGGTTATACCATTACTCGCAGTTGGGAGGCGCAATCTCCTACGATCAAGCAATATTTCAATAAGCCAAAGCGTTATGCAGCTTTGCAGAAACATTACCAACGTGGCGAGACAGGGCGCGGTTCTGGCGTGATGTACTTTCTTATTAAGTTAAAAATTCAGAACCAAGACTATTTTATCAGCCGCCCCTTTACCAAAGCGGATGCTTCTCCTTTGGTTGGAAAAAATGCCAGACAAAACCGCCAGTTTATTATTACCTTGAGTATCGGGATCACCCTACTTCTGGCCTTATTGACCTGGTTGTTGATGAAGCGTTTATCACAGCCTGTATCCCGACTGACCACATGGACACATGAACTGACCCCAGAGACATTAAAACGCCCACCTCCTGACTTTGCTTATCCCGAACTCAACGAGATGGCCGCCTTAATTCAAGGGTCATTATCATCCGTTAATGAGGCTATGGAGCGAGAGCAAAACTTCTTGCGTTATACCAGCCATGAATTACGCACCCCCATCAGTGTTATTCGTAACAATATTGAATTAATACATAAACTGCAGCAGAAACAGCCCGCTGACCTCAACGAAAAACAACAAGACATTATTGAACGCATCGATCGTGCTAGCCTCACTATGCAACATCTATGTGAAACCCTGTTATGGCTGAACCGAGAAGAAACAGAGTCTCTGGCAAAACAACATTTCCGTCTCGATGAGCTGATTCATAGTCTTGTTGATGAAATGCGTTATTTGCTGAAGAACAAACCCGTTGATGTCAAAGTTGAAACAACTGAATCGACGCTATATGCATCATCCGCGGCAGCCAGAATCATTATCGGTAACTTAATAAGAAATGCGTTCCAGCATACCTGGGATGGTCATGTGGTGATTCATCAACACAAACATACAGTCACTATCCGTAACCAAAGCTCGCCATCTGACAAGGAGAGTGTTGAAAATGATCAAGGGTTTGGTCTAGGCCTGCAGCTAACGCAGCAACTGTGTAAAAAATTGGACTGGCCATATCAAAACCAAGTGAATCCTGACGGACACTATGTGACCCTTACGATTGTGACGATGAATCCACATCAACAGGAAGTAACACAATAAACGTCGTACCCTGACCAGGTTCAGAACTCACGCTAATCGATCCCTTTAACACCTGGGTCACCCACTGATGACAGAGATGTAACCCTAATCCTGTATGACCGGCTCCCCTCGCCCCTGTCACAAAGGGATCAAAAATCGTTGTCAGCTGCTCGACATCAATCCCATGACCATCATCAGACACACTGACAGATATATCATTCATAGACGTCTGTATGACTTTAATGTGGATATGTCCATTATCACGTCCAGCAAACCCATGTGAAATGGCATTGCTAATAAGGTTTTCGAATAACTGCGAAATAATACCAGCGTAACTCTGTATCACTAACTGTTTCGGTCCCACGATATCCAGATGGATGTGCTGCTGTTTCAATCTATGCTTAGACGTGGTGGCGACATCATTTATCACCGTCATCAAATCAAATTCCGTTGATTCATCTGTATGTCTATCAACGGCTAAACGTTTAAAGCTCTTCACAAGTTCCGCCGCTTTAGCGATGTTTTTCCTGGCCAAGGCAATGGTCTCAGCTGAATGGGTCAGATAATCTTCTAATTCGCTCTTTCTCAAGCCATCGCTCACGGCCTGTTGTAATTGCTCACGTGAAGAGTCAAGACTGGATAAAGTCAGGGCAGCACCACCAAGCGGAGTATTGAGCTCATGCGCTAAACCGGCCACCATCATTCCCATTGATGATAACTTACGTAGCTCAACCAGGGTATCCTGCATTTGCTGTTGTTGCTCATATGCCAGTTGCAGTTGTTGTTTAGACTTGGCTAATGCTTCTTTCTCGACAGCCAGCTGTCTGAATAAATCATATTGCTTACGACCATCGTAAAGAAATCGCCCAATCAGAAATAACAGAACAACGAGCACTAAAACGGTCGGAATAAATACAACCAAGGCAACCCTGTATTTTAGGGAACCTAATAAATCAGGTGCAGAGCTATCAATAAAAAATAGACGATGCCGGTTATCTGGACCATTTTCACCGATGTCTATCACGCTATAGCTTATTAATCTTGAGCCGTGAATGAAGTTATGTAATTGCCGTTGTTCAAGTATGCCCTTAATCACTGCCTGGCTTAATAGTCGTTCTGTTCTGACAAGATAGTCAGTATAGGACCGAAATGCCATCGAAGGGTTGGGGTGCATCACCCAATAACCTTCATTATCGATAATACGCAGTTTATTATCTTGCTTTTGATTCAATGACTCAAACATGTCATTCAACAGAAAATTAATGACAAGCACGCCATCATGTAGGCCATCCTGCTTACCTGTTCGCATGACGGCTCGGATTGTTTTTTCGAGAGGTAATACGATTTGTCCATTTTCAATATTTGGATTAATGGCAGAGATATAAACTTCATCCGGTTCCAATCTCATACCTGCCTTCACATATTGCCGTTTCGATTTATTTTGTAATGCTTCAGGAGCAACCTTAATCACCCCCTTATCAGATATGTTCATTCTCAGCTTTTCAACGCCCTTTTCATCGAGCCATCTCAATTGACTAATATGAGAAGAAACGTTGGAAAAATCAGTAAACACATTTTCCAATGACTGATAATCAATCGACATACCAGCTTGCAATGCTTTTTCAAACTGTTGGTTGTAACGAAGTAAGCGAATAAGCTGATGGATATGGCCCAGCTCTCGCGAGAAAGTATTCACAGCATTGTCCAATCTGCTTTGCTGTGATTCAAAATAAGGCTGGTAGTTGGACTCAAAAATATGCCAATAAATGTGATAACTGAAAAAACCAGCAAGCCCCAAAATAGGAATATAGATAAGGATTAGGCTGCGCCATACATGTCTGAACACATATGGCACACGAAAAGAGGTTGATTCAGCCGTTGCTAAGAATTCGCCATTGCCCATTGAACTGCCTCATCAATGGGCATAGGACGAGCACAGAAATAGCCTTGTCCAATGGTGCAGCCTAACTCAATAAGCTTATCTCTTTGTAATGCTGTTTCCACCCCTTCAGCAATGACTTTCATACCAAAGCGTGTAGCTACCCGAATGATCATATCCACGATATGTTCAGAAGAAGATTTTTCACCGAGATACTGCACAAAAGATTTATCAATCTTGAGTGTGGTGGCTGCTAATTCTGTGACATGTGACAGGGATGAAAACCCAGTACCGAAATCGTCAATACTGACATCCATGCCCAGCTGGATCAGCTTGCGTAATGTGGCGGAAACCTCTTCATAATTTATCATTGCCAAGGTTTCGGTAATCTCCATATCTACTTGCTGTGGAGCCACATTTTCGGCGGCTAAAACCTCGAGGATGGAACTGGAAAAATCACTTAATAATAGTTCATGACATGAGACATTAAAGGAGATGGGTACCTGAATTCCGGCGGCTTCTAACTGTTTTATGGCCGAACAGGATTTTAATAAGATAACTCTATCGAGTTGCTCCACTAGCCCTGATGCTTCTGCGATAGGAATAAAAACATCAGGTGGCACCATCTCACCACTCGGTTTAAACCATCGCGCCAAGGCTTCAAACCCCACCAGCTTTCCAGTAACCATATTCACTTTTGGCTGTAGATAAGCCTGTACTTCATCTCTGGTGAGACCAAGATTAAACTCATTTAACAAACGGATATGCTTTGAAAATATGGCCTCATTATCGAGAGAGACATGGTGGAAATGGCTACTACTTGTGGTGCGTAAGCGTAATAAATGACTCTCCAACTGACCTAATAAACGCTCAGGACTGTGATTTAATGAGTGCGTGAGCTGCGCGGATACCGCCTGAGCAATCACTTTATGCTCAAGGTGTTGGATATGATTTTTTTTGCCTAAAATTTGTTCGAATTTTTCTGCCGTCAATAGCTGTGATTTTTCCAATAAAATGGCAAAAGCATCCCGACTGATGATGGCTATGGCTTGTATGCCAGTTATGTCTGACAATTCAGCATAGACAGTCTCAAGTAACTGAATGACAAACTTTTCTCCGAATGTCACCGTGATATCACTCAACCTATCGATCGAGATCAACACGATTTGAGCGTTATTATTCCAATAGGCTTCATTCTCAAGCTGTTTGCAGAACCAATTACGGTTATAGATACCTGTCTGCCAATGTTTGAATGCTAACTCATTGAGATAATCAGTGAGTGCAATATTTGAAAAGCCATTCGCAATGTTTTCAGCAAACACTTTCAGAAGATGGATATTAGACTCAGTCAACACATCTGTTGATTTCACAACAATAACGTAATAGACAGGGTTGGGCTCTTGGAAAGAAAAATACAATAAAGAAGAATGACCATCAAATATATGCTGCTTTTGCTCTAACAGTTGTTGTATTCGTTTTAATAACAAATTATTTTCAATAGAAACGAGTGGCTGGCCAACGTAAGGTTGATATTGGCCGGTAGCCGCTAAAACAGCAGAATCATTGTTAAGGTCAAGTGGATCAGACATCTTTAGACTCATAATGCCGCCATCACTAATGCCAATAATTTGATCAATCTGCTCCAGTACGGTTTGAGAGAAAGGTGATAAATTATGATGGCATGAAATTTTTTGTGACGCAGTCACAACTTTCTCCAGGCCCTGATGAGCTTTTTTGAGGTCACTCATACGTTGCCACGTCTTGAGGTTGCCATTCATAACATTAAATAAATGCTCTTCTCCCAGCTCAGTTTTACACCAGTAGTCATCAATATCATATTGCTCCATCACTGAGCGGTTGGGCGCCATACCAGGCTGCCCTGTTAATAAAATAATACGAGTGATGGGGTTCTGTAAGGTAAACCGAATATGATCAATCAGACGTAAACCGGCATCATCAGTTTCCATGACAACATCAAGTAGGACAAGGTTAATATCGGGACGTTGTTCAAGCACGACTTTAGCTTGTTTCGCAGAGGAAGCGGTGAGGATTTCCAGTGTTTTGCCTTGAATAATCATTCTCGACAAAGCACTCACCAGAGACTGCTGAAAAATATCATTATCTTCAACCGTCAGAATTAACCAGCGTGACTTGGGTGATGTCGAGGAGTAATCAGTCTCTGTATCAAACTCGAAAAAAGAATTGTCTCGACTCATTTCGGATCATCCTTTGTGCAATTCAAGCCACGCTGTTTTTTAGGATTGTATTAATTCACTATTATTCTTATCGTCACAGTTTGTTACGTTCGTTATTTATCATTTCTACTGTAGAGCTTAGTTAGCCAAAATTGCATACAACAATCAACCAAGCATTTATGTGGTTTTGTTAAAACTGAGCACGATAGTACTGATAAAACTGCTTAGCCGTTCTGCCACTGTGACTTCCTCGCCCCATGGCATATAGGCGTGCCGCTTCGTGTAATTGGCTCTTATCAGTATTGATATCGGCAAATAGAGTTTCAACTATAGCGAAATAATTTTCCCAGTTAGCAGGATAAAAAGATAAGGTGAGTCCGAAGCGGTCCGATAAAGCCAGTTTATCCTCTAAACTATCGGCATAATGCACTTCACCATCCACTACCCCGCTCAGCTGATTTTCAGACTGTTTCTCTGGCAATAAATGACGGCGGTTTGAAGTCGCATACAGACGCACATGCTCTGGGGGTAACTCAAGGCCACCTTCCAATAATGTTTTGAGTGGCTTATAACTGGATTCGCCGGCTTCGAAAGATAAATCATCACAGAAAATGATAAAGCGAAATTGCTCACTTTCTTGTTCTAGATCATCCAGAATTTCAGGTAAGAAGCCCAGATCATCTTTATCAATTTGTATAATTCGTAGGCCCTTTGGTGCCATTTCGTTCAGTAAGGCTTTAATGACAGAGGACTTGCCCGTACCTCTGGCTCCCCACAACAATGCGTGATTACTGGTTTTGCCTTCAAGAAAATGTTGCGTGTTAGCGATAATCGCTTGCTTTTGTCTGTCTATGCCTTGAAGCTCATCCAGACGAACAGGATCGAGGCGAACAACAGGTTTTAGTTTTTGACTTTTACTTCGCCAGATGGCGGCGTAAACCTGATGCCAATCAATGCGCATAAGCTATCCTTCATTTATTCAAATAAAGCTAGCATAGCATCATCTATGCTAGCGAAGAGAAGAAGACATATTTAATGCTTGATTGGTTCTCGTTGATACTCTGGCTCGACGTTTTTTGGCCCAGATAATGATGCCTGTGACACTAAAAATAGCTATCATCAATCCCATAATTGAGACCATAATTCGACCAGGCAAACCCAAAATACGACCAGAATGTAGAGGGAACTGGACTTGAATGAAAATATCACCTGCCGTGCCTTGCCCAGGTATCTTACCGCCGAGGTAGTCACCACTTTTACCATCGAAATAAAGCCACGGATTGCCTAAACCACCATCGCCATGATCATTCTCCGGCTTATAAAATCCCACGCCATAAACATCGTAATGAGACGCATAAAAAATCCCGCCTGCAGGATCTGAAATGCCTAACTTGTCGGCTTGTTGGCGTGCAATCGGCAGAATCTGTTCACGACTCAACTCGGCATTGATGGGTTCATCCAATGGTGTCGGTGTACGCTCATCAAAGGGTGTAGGCGTCAGCTCGGAGAAAACGGATAATACTGGACGCATCACCTCATTATTTAGATTCATCGAGATAGATGTCACCGCTAAAATCAGCACAAAGCCCCATAACCAGACGCCGCCAGAGCGATGAAGATCAAAGTTTAATTTGTAGCCGCCTTGTTTCCAACGGAACCGTAATGACTTCTTCCAGCTTTTTGCTTTTGGAAAACTTATCCATAAGGCAATGAAACTATCTATTGTCCAGACGACAGCAATAATGCCCATAAATAGAATACCGAGTTCCAAACCAAAACCATCTGGTATATGCATGCTGTAGTGAAGCTTATAGAGAAAAGGTAGGATGTTCTCGCGCGTTAGCGAAATCTCCCCCCACATTCTATTTGCCTGCACCTCAGAGGTCGCAGGATCGATGGCTACCTGATTAAAATCCACGGCAGCCGCTTTGCCAGTCTCAGGAACAGGTCTGGGCATGACTGTCATCATTAAACTATGCTCAGCCTCAATATTGAGCGGCATAAAGCTGACCATTAACTGTGGATTGTCAGCTTCAAACTTGTTAGCAAGAGATAAAGCATCAATTGCAGCAAAGTCCACATCTTGTGTTTTGGCTTTATATAGCTGTGGATTGAGCCATTCGTCCAGCTCATGGTCCCAGGAGATAATGGCGCCGGTAAGACCGGCTATGAATAAAAACACAGCACTGGCCAGTCCAAACCAGCGATGAATAAGTACTCCGATTGATCGCATATTAACCACCGTAAAACATATTAAAGCCGAACTTATGTATTAAGCTGGAAAGCAATCGGCACATTCACCTCAAGCTGAGACTGCAACATGTCATCCGGAAACGAAGGTAACGGTTGGGCTTTTTTTAACATGCTTATAACCGCTTCATCTAAACGTTTTGACCCCGAACTTTGTGTAATACGAAAATCCAACACCTTGCCATCACGATCAACCACAAAAAACAGCTTGACGATCCCTTCTTCACCACGACGTCTTGAGGCCATGGGATAACGTTTATGCTTGGCCAGTGTTGCAGCCAGCTCACTGTAGTAAGATTTTTGCGCTGCTATCTGACCACCACTTAGCTGTGCACTTGCTTGCCCGGTTGTTTTCTTCTGGGCAGTCTGTTTATTCACGTTTGTACTGGTCGTTGTTGTCGCGACTGTTTGTTTTTTCACCGGCTTTTCTGGTGTGACTTCTTTTTCGATAAGCTCTTCAACCACTTTTTTTGGTTCTGGTTTAGGCTTGGTTTGTGCTTTTACCTTTGTTTCTGTTTTTTGTTTTGCCTCAACTTTTTTTGGCTCAGGCTCTACAACAGGTTCGGGTTCAACCACAGGTTCAGGTTCAACGACAGGTTCTGGCTCGACAACAGGTTCAGGTTCCGGCTCTTTTTCTGGTTCAGGTTCGGGCTCTGACTCCGTCGCTTTTTCTTGCGTTTTTTCTACGTCACCAAGGTCACCAAGCATACCCAGATCAATTTCTACACCTTGTAAGCCAGTTAGCTCAGCACCATCTTCTTCTTCAGGCTGATAGGTAAAAAAGACGAAGCCAGCGGCATGAATAGCAACGGCCACCAAAAGCGCAAAGATCCAATAACGATTTTTTGTCATGTTAGTTCTGCTTGTTTTTGTGTCGCCAATGAGACACGCTTGATGCCAGATTGCTTGATTATGGTCAGCACATCTTGAAGCCTTTCCACCGGCAGATTGCCATCCACTTTAACTAAGATATGAAACGTATCTTTATCTTCTGTCGCTTCAAAACGTTTGTTGATGGTGGGTAATAGCGCCTCATCATCTGTAATTGCCTGATCAATCGCTACTTGCCCATCTTCAGATACGATAATAACTAAGGGTTCTTCGACTTGCTTTGTTTCACTCGCAGATAAAGGCGGCTGTACCTTAATAGGGTCAGACTGACTAATGTGTCCCGCGACCATAAAAAATATGAGCATCAGAAACACAATGTTAATCAACGGCACCAAGCTGTCATCTTGATCAGGCTTTTTATGTTGAATCGACTGTCCGACTTTCATCAATTTATCCCTGCCAGGCTGACAGATTTAGCGCCTGCCTGTTTAAAGGCATCAAGCAGATCAATCATACTTTGTGTTTGAATACCTGATTTAACCTCGATGACATAGACAGCATCAGGATCTTGATTAACCACCGTAACCACAGAGTTTGCATCTTTTAAAGACAAGGTCATATTACCAATTTTGTATGTACCGTCATTTGACACCAGAGTGACAACACGTTGCTCACGAGATTCTGCCTGAGATTCACTTGGTGCCGACACATCAATTTGCCGCCACTGGATAAAGGTCGAAGACAACATAAAGAACAGCAACAGAATAAACACCACATCAATAAGCGGTGTCAGACTAATGGCTCTTTTATGTCTTGGCGGTTCTGTATTAAGCAGCATGGCGCATGGTATTGTTTTCAGCAGACACTGGCTTAGCAGGTGCTGTTGTGAAAATCTGGGTGACAGTGTCATTCATCAGCGATGCAACACGCTCAACTTTACGCTCCATCCAGTTATGTACTGTCACAACCGGTATGGCCACAGCCAGACCAACTGCTGTTGTTAATAATGCTTGCCAGATACCACCGGATAAAACAGACGGATCCACCTGATTCCCTGCAGCTTCCATTTGTTGGAAGGCGATAATCATCCCCAACACGGTACCTAACAGACCTAATAAAGGACTTAATGTAGCGATAACCTCCATTGGACGAAGGTAAGCACGTAATTGATTGAGGCGCAGTGTAGCAACACGATCAAGCTCTTCTTTTAAGGTCGCAAGATCCATTTTATGCTGAGTTAGACCTCTAATCGACATTAGCACCAGCTCATCCACTGGTCGTTTTGGATTCAACATCATCATGGCTTCGGCAGCATCGCCTTTTTGCCAATGTTGAATAACAGACTTAAGGTGTTTGGAGGATTCTGGTCGCGCTGACATGAACTGCCAGAGTTTAATGAGTGTAATCGCTAATGCGATTACCGAAAAACCTGTCAGAATCCATACAACAGGTCCACCTACCTGCATGAACTCCACAAACTGTGTCATCGCATCTGCTTGCGGAGCCAACGTTGTTGGATCTGTACTAGTTAAAGCATCGGTCATTGCTGGCGAGACTGTACTTGGATCGGTATTTACGTCTGTCACTGCAGCGCCGTTATTACTGATATTCTCAGTTGTACCTAATGCGTCGTCGTTTTCTTGAGCCATAAAATTCCCCTTTTCGAGCCAGCAATGATAATCGTTATCATTTACCTTATCAAGAGAGTTATGCCATATTTACAGCCGTGATTGTGTGAATTGACCTATATCTCATCCGTTAGAAGAAATTTTTTACTCATGCATAAAAAAAAGCCCCGCAGTACGGGGCTTTTTTGCGAAGTAGCGCAGAAGACTTACTCTTCTTCTTTCACTTCTTCATTAACCGCTTTCATACTAAGACGGATACGGCCTTGACGATCGACTTCCAAGACTTTGACTTGGATTAAATCACCTTCAGACAATTTATCTGACACATTCTCAACACGTTCTTCTGAAATTTGAGAAATATGTACCAGACCGTCTTTACCTGGCAGAATGGTCACAAATGCACCAAAGTCCATTAATTTAGCCACACGACCTTCGTAGATCTTACCGACTTCAACTTCTGCAGTAATATCTTCAACGCGACGCAATGCTTGTTGTCCAGCATTGTAGTCAGAAGAGAAAATCATCACGGTACCATCGTCCTGAATATCGATAGTAGCACCTGTTTCTTCAGTGATGGCACGGATAGTGGCACCACCTTTACCAATCACGTCACGAATTTTATCTGCGTGGATTTTGATAGTAATAATGCGTGGCGCAAATTCAGACATTTCCTGACGGTGCGTGTTAATAACTGCATTCATCTTTTCAAGGATATGCATACGACCATCACGCGCTTGAGCTAACGCAGTACGCATGATTTCTTCGTTGATACCTTCGATTTTGATGTCCATCTGCAATGCAGTGACACCTTTATCAGTACCAGCTACTTTAAAGTCCATATCACCTAA